>CALNCC010000001.1 GCA_937875275.1 uncultured Dysgonomonas sp.
TGGAGTTCAGACGTGTGCTCTTCCGATCTATAGGATCTGAAAAGATAACACTCGGAGAAATTGCAGACCTGATTTCTATATCTGGTCATAAAATTCACTCACCAAAAGGAGTTGGATGTTTATGTGTATCTAATAAGAGTGTATTATCAAACATTATTTTTGGAGGTCAGCAAGAGTCTGGTCTTCGACCCGGAACCGAAAATACCCCATACATTATATCTTTAGCAAAGTCGATAGATAATGTGTCAATCAATTTAAAACAAATAAGAGAAAAAATAGACTCGATTTCGCTTACATTTGGAGGAGCATTATATAAACTCTGTTGTGAAAGAGGGGTTGAAATGTATTGCAATACATCAAATCCCGCTACTGTATCAAAAATTTGTAGCATTCGTTTTGATGGAATTGATGCAGAAACATTAACAGTGATGCTTGGAGATTCAGGAGTTTGCGTCTCATCTGGCTCTGCGTGTTCATCGCATTGTTCAGAGCCAAGTCATGTATTAAAAGCTATTGGTCTAACAGACGAGCAGTCGCGATCAACCATCAGAATCTCTTTTTCAGATTATAACACCATACATGAGGCTGAAGAAGCTGCAAACATCATTGTAAATTGTATATGTGCACTAAAAGACATAAAAAAGGAGGCTGGATGAAAATGATAACTGAGGACATCATAGGTCAAAGTCTGAAAGAAGTTAATGCTCAATATGAGCAGGCTATAAGGCAGCTTGCCGGATTAAATCGTACTATTCAAAATTTGCAAAAATATGCCAGCCATCTTATAAATGTTGGAGATTTTTCCGTAAAACCACACAGAATTTCAAATGAAGCTTGGAGAAAACGAGCTTCGGAAATGATCAAAGAACTAATCAAGTTAAATAAAAAAGACTATCCGACATTCAATTCAGTATTAGTTCCTATATACATACAACTACGGAATGTTTACGGAGTTGTTCTTGACCAGCTTCGTAAGGATTATCGATACAACAACGATACGCTTCGATATCCTTCCGCATTTGAATCAATTAGTGATGATGATATGGTGAGAAGTATATTTGATTCACTACTTGTTGGTCTTTTCCCTGAAGATTACTTTAAGGATGAAGCGTTAGAACGCATTGAAAGGGGTGATAATTATGAAGAAATTATTGTAGACGATCCGCCTGAAGAAGTTATATTAAAGATAATTGCTCCTCTGGCGGTAAAGAGGAACGATAATTCGTATGGTTATATTGATACATTTAAATTTGTTTGTAACCATATGAAATGTTCTTGGGGGAACCTACAGACAAGATATATAAATAGAAACGATGTAAGCGAACCACCATCTAAAGCAGTAATTATCGCAAGTAATATAAGTGTTCAGAAAAAATTCATAAAGACTGTACGCGCTTTACTTGCAGATAATAATGATTTATGATATAATATTATAAATCAGTTGCAAGCAAGCGGCGTAAGTCGGAAAGAGGTTCTATGAAGCAAGCCTCCGCAATGGAGGTGTTCGCTAAGAATGAATAAGCTAAAGCGAGCCAAGTTGAAGGAAGCCGATTCTTTATTGGCAAAAGCAAGGAGTTTACTTTCTAATGTAAAAGATAGAGAGCAAGACGACCTTGATAACTATCCTGAAAATCTACAAGGCAGCGAACGCTATACTACTATGGAAAATGCAATTGATGAACTCGAAGAAGCAATTGAAAATATTGATCAAGCCTCTGAAAGTATAAACAATGCACTTTAAGGTGGTGGGCGTTTGGAAATACTATGGATCTTTGCAGGCATTATTTTTATTGTCTATAAACTTTGTAAGGAATCTAAGTGGTTTAATCAACTTGGAAAGCCAAGACTTAGTTCTGAGCAACAGGCATCTTTTGATAGGGAAAAAGAATTAGCCAATATGTCAGATGAGCACATTGGCAATTTGATAGGCATACCTTATCAACTTATACCAAATGATAACTGTGCATGCGGATATGGGTTAACGCCATTTGGCATTAATAGAACTTTAAAAAGAATGTGTGCAGAGTCTTTCGTGATAAAAAAAGAGGGGCTATCCTGTTATAGTTTTGTTTCAACAGGAAACGACACGTATCAGGTATCACCATGTCTTGTCCTTGAAGGTGAATATGGAAAAGAATTTGAGAAATTTGTAAATGATACCTGATACGTGTCGTTTCCTGTTGAAACAAAACTATAACAGGATCTTTTAATAGAAAGGAGTTTTATGTGTACAAAGACGAGATTTCGATAGACACATTTTGTTGTGATGTATTAACAACTTCAGAATACCTTGTTGATGTTAATGCACTAATTGGTGCTTGCGGAGCATCGCCGGTTCATGTGCATTATAAGACGGACAAAATTGTAGTCACAAACACTTATCCAGAGTCTATCCTTTTGGCGAATGGAGAAAATTATATCAATATCAGCCAGATCCAAAAAATTATAAGAGAAGTCGCTGATAATGGAAAAGCTACATACAAAATCGTTTGTGGGAGGCTTGATGAGATGAAAACTGTAGTTAAAATAGCCCAAACCTAAAAATTTTTCAGAAGAATCGCAAATATTCTTTATAATGGTATTGACATCCGGTGGAATCTGTGTTATTATAAACACATCAACACAATTATAAAGTTTAAAGCGAGGTTTGAAGCGTGTATAATACACAGAACGAGAGAGTACCACATATAGGGGAAGTTTACAATATGCACTTCAGCGGGACTGGATCTGAACAGTCTGGCTGGCGTCCGGGTGTTGTGTTTCAAAACAACATTGGCAATGTAAACAGCCCGAACATCATTGCATTACCACTAACATCATCATTAAAGAAGTTATATATGCCGACTCATGTATTGGTAAAATCTGAAGATACAGGATTAAGATGCGACAGTATTGTTATTTGTGAAAACCCAGAGAAGATGTCCAAAGAAAAGGTCGGTAAATACATTACCACTCTGCCCCAAAGTTATATGAAGAGTATAGCGATTGCTAACCTTATTGCTACGTCTGCGATATCATTTATCGATAAAGACTCGCTTATTTTAGTATGGGAAAAAGCAGTTCGGATGAACTGTGTTGCATAGGGGGAAGTGTTTGTATGTATAACGAAGAACAAAAAAGAGCCTTTATTGAATCTCATACTAATAGCGATAAGACTACGGCTAAGATTATCCAGATATTTTCTTGGTTTGAGCATTATGAAGAAACTTGGAATATGGATCTCGCTCAACAAGAAGCTGACAAACTACAGCCCGTTGTTAATGAGCTTACGGGGGTTCGCAGTAAAAGTACGGAGTTAATCCTTATAATTTTAAAGGAATATGTGAAGTGGTGTGGAAGAAACGGATATGAGGTTAGCAGAGGTATATTTGATGTCAGAATAAACACTATCGACAAAATACAAAATCAGATGGTGGCATCTCCCCTTCACCTGAAATCAAAACTTGATGAGTTCTTTGAATCAGTAGATGAGGAAACGATAGATATAACATATAGAGTTTTCTTGTGGCTTGCATTTGCCGGATTTGATGACAAGGATGCAATAAGAGTAACTTCTGACTGCGTTGACCTTGACAATCTTAAAATAAACTTTGAAGGTCACAGCTATGAGATATATAAGGAATGTAGGGAAGATTTTGAAAAAGCTTGTTTTCTTACGGATTTTCTATATAAGCACCCAAACTACACCACAAGAAGAGACAGAGCAGAAGGAAAATTGATAATGCGTGGGATTCGTACTCCTACGGTAGATTTGAAGACCATTCGCCCTGTTATAAACAAGAAGTTTGGCGCTGACGATGCTGAAGAAATTGATAATAATCGTCAAAAAAGCAGGATTTCATATAAGCGAATATATCTTTCTGGAATTTTTTATAGACAATACGAAAGAGAACGCGCAGGACTGCCGGTAGACTTCTCTGAATTTATTGCAAGAGCGATTGAAAGAAAAGAAAAAACGAAAAAGTACACCGTTTCAAAGACAAGGACACTTACAACGATAGCAAACACTATTGAGCGTGAATATCTTGCCGATTACGAGAAATGGAAATGTGCTTTTGCTATGTAAAATTATTTAACAACAAAATAGTGTATTCATTGAGAACAGGGAGAAAAACTCCTTGTTCTTTTTAAATACAATCAATACAATTATAAAGAATAGGGAGATGTACATTGACCGAGTTTATTATCGCAAGCATTTCAGATCAAGATCGTTATATTCAATACGATAAACTTGGTAGGATGTGTGTTACAAATAGACGAGAAAAAGCAGCGCGATTCACCGATTCGGGGAAAGCTTGGAGAATTTTAACCACCCAAATGTCAAAAAAGAAAAGAGATGGGTGGAAGGTTGTTGCTTATGTGGATGATACAGAAAAGCAGAATACGACA
>CALNCC010000002.1 GCA_937875275.1 uncultured Dysgonomonas sp.
GCCGAAGATGCAAGTTCGTGAGCCACGCAAGTGTTTACCAAAACCAAGCGGTATCCCTTAGGGTCGAACGGTACGTATTCATACTCCAACGAACGGCAATCGAGACGGATCAACGATCCTTCTTTACCGAAGCATGAGGCAAACTGATCCATGATTCCACACTTCACACCCACATAGTTGTGCTCTGTTGCCTGACCGATTTTCGCCAATTCGAAGCGGTCGAATCCTAAATTGTATATATCGTTCAACGCAAATCCGAAACAGCTTTCGAGTGATGCCGATGACGACATTCCTGCTCCGAGCGGAACGTCTCCCGCAAACACGGTGTCGAATCCTTCGACTTTTGCGCCGCGTTTCATCATCTCTTTGCATACACCGAATATGTATTTTGCCCAACCTTTTGTAGGAACAGTGTCGAAATCGAATTCGTCTTGTTCGTTAAGATCCATCGCAAATGCTCTAATTTTTTGTGTTCCATTTGGTTTGATAACGCAATACATTGCTTTATCGATTGCTCCCGGCAACACAAATCCGCCGTTGTAGTCGGTGTGTTCTCCGATAAGATTGATACGTCCCGGAGATGTGTACACTACTCCTTCGGCATTGTACAGTGATTTAAACTTGTCTTTCAATGGTGTAACTTCCATGATAAATAGGTATTTAAACGGTTAAAAAAATCTCATTTTCAGAATTAACAAATATAAGAATATTATTTTGTCTCACGACATTATCGCAGTCTTTTATCTTCACTTCGATCTCGTAAAAAAGATTAAACAGGTTCTCGCGATATAAATTTCTTACCGATGCATTAGATAGCGGTCTATTGTATGGCTTATTTTGACCAGAAGACGAGGGCTGCGGCACATACGGAGAAACAGTTTGTGTATCGGATAGAAATAGAATGTACGTGCCATGAGTTTCGACCTCTTCACTTTCTTTATCATCTTCATATTATGTTGTCTGAAATCGACACCGGTCATAATAGAGCTGGCGGCATTGGATCCTGTGCGAAAAGCATGGTAAAGCCCCTCGCCTGTCATGGCATCGGCATAACCTCCAGCATCGCCTATGAGAAGTATATTTTTCTTGAACGGATATCTGAATTTAGCCTTCATGGGGATATATGCCCCGTTTATTTTATTGTCATCTTCTATTTTATATACTTTCAGATATTTCTCAAACATTTCTTTCTTTGTCCCTATATAGCCACAGCCTACAACAGAGCCTTTGGGGTTAGGAAACGAATAGAAGTATCCGCCTTTAATTTTATTGTCGAAAAGCACTTTTATGTTGCCGTCTCCACCATCTGCCGTTTGTTTTTCGAGGCAAACTATCCCTTTATGATAGCGGGGTTCTAAATAGCGACGGATAATACTATTGGCACTATCGGCTCCAACCAGTGTGTCGCACGACAGTTCTTCTCCGCTGCGTAATGAGACGAAGACTTTTCCATCGCGTTCGGCAATAGACATTGCTTTGTCGTACAGTAACTTGCCGCCAACTTCCAGATACTTGTTCAGCAATAAGTGGTCGAAGTCTTTGCGTACCACCGTGCGTATTCCGTCTCTCAATGGAATTTTACAGACTTCCTCTCCTTTCCAATGGATATCCATCCGATGTACCGGGCAATAGTTGTAATCGAGTTTTCCGTATATTTCCTCAAGCAGTGTAAACGCTTTTCCGGTCAAACCGCCACCGCACAGTTTTTGGCGAGGAAATTGGTTTTTCTCAATGATCAGACATTCTTCGTTGTTTTTAGCCAACACGTACCCGCAAGTTGCTCCGGCAGGGCCTGCCCCAACTATGATCGTCTTGTAATGTTTGTTCTCCATCTCTAAGTGCTCCATATTAATTGTTTATGTGTTTTGTATGTATGTATGTATGTATGTATAAAGAAACTTCCGAAACAGTCTGTCTTCATTTCTCATATCATTAGCTGACGCTAATTTAGATGAAAAAAATGACATTTTCGTTCCCGACATGTTTTCTGTCAGAGTTTCTATTTTCTCCGAAGAAGAGCAAATGAGGTTTCTCTTGCTTTTGGTTTGGTTTGTGTCATGTATATTTCTATCTTAGCTCCCTTTAATTTCTAAAAATTTAAATGTATGATAAAAAGACTTTACAAACACACACTAATCATCGGTGCATTAACAATCGGTCTATCGGGCTGTAAGGAGTATAAGACAGTAGAGGAAATTTATAAAACCGAGGAGCACTACTATGTTGGTTCGGAGGTTATAACAAGAGATTTCGTCATCGAAAAGAAAAGCTGGATATGGAACGATCTATACAGCCGATACGAATGCACGATAGGTGATGTGAAAGAGATTGACGAAAACCTGTACAAATATGGTACTATTGTGGGCACGCTTTTCACGAAAGAAGAAAACGCGGCCGGAGCATTTATCGACGTGCAGAAAACGCTCCCATTCATACAGACATACAAGGATTTGGCTCTTCCTTATACCGAAACAATCAGTTTCGACATACTTTATGGAACATCGCCGGAAGTTACGTTTTTTATTCAGACCTCTGACGGATCTATGACATCTCCGCTGATTGACAACTACAAGTTCAAAATCGCATTCATCAGAGACAGCGAAGATTAAGTATTTCGATAGAAAACATTATAACGATGAAAGCCGGACTATTGAAGTCCGGCTTTCTCTTTGTGCTTTATATTCTGCATCAGCATAGGCTGATCGAATTTTTCTATGGGATGGATTATGGTAAAAGAGTTTCGAGTTCTGTTCTCAATTCTTTAGTACCGATTCCTCTCTTTATTATTTTTCCTTCGCCATCGATCAATATCATGTGCGGAATGCCTCCGATGTTGTATTGGTTAGACAGGTCGCTGCCCCATCTTTTCAGGTCGGACATTTGCGGCCATGTGATTTTGAAATCGTCGATTGCTTTTTGCCAGTTTTCGTTTTTGTCGTCAAGCGACACACCTACCACCTCAAAACCTTTAGCTTTGTATTCGCTGTATATTTTTACCAGTTCCGGCATTTCGGCACGGCACGGAGGACACCACGATGCCCAGAAATCAACTAAGGTGTATTTGTTGTTGCCACCGATGTATGAAGACAAAGAGATGTCTTCTCCGGTCGGAGTTTTCGCTGTCAACTCGGTAAATTGTTTTCCTTCCACAGTTTCTACAATCGCTTTTGCGCGGATACCGTCTCTTGTAGCCAAGAAAGTTTCGCTAAGCAAAGGCAATACTTGTTCCATTTTGGCTACATCTTTTATTGCGCCTCTGTTGCTCATGTATACGTAAGTGGCAATTTCTTGCGGAATGCCGGCAGTGGTAAGGAATGAAAATACAGTGTTTTCGGCTTCTTGCTGTTCTACTTTTTCTTTTGCTCTCAATGCCACTATTTCGTTCAGTTTGTCGTTGAAGGCTGTACCTCCTATTGTTGCGGCCTCTTGTGCATAGTTGAAGATTATAACTCCCGGTTCGGCAATAACAGGAAATACGTTTATCTTTTTGTCTCTGCTTGGTTTGGGATCTCTTTCGAAAGATATAAACTTAACCAACGAAGAATCTGCAACGCCTTTAAACTCGAACGTTCCGTTTTCGATAGCAGCACTGTCAACAACAATTTTTGTTCTCCAGTCCTGATCCACTTTAGACAGATATGCCATTGGTGCATCTACACCGGCAACGGTTCCTGTTATCGTGTAAGCATTTTTGTCGGTACACGATGATGCCACCAATGCGGCAGCTGCAACAAACATTAAATAGTATTTCTTTTTCAACATAGCGATATTTTATAAATGATTTCCAAAAAAGTGAAATTGAATATGTCGTAAAGGTAACTTATCTGTTTTAGAAATACAATAGGGCAGACCGACCGAATATTTCTATTACAATCTGATCTGCCCCACTGTCTTATCCTTATTCTTTAGTCGAGTAGTTCGTTGATCTGTTGTACAACATTTTCTTTTAGTTCGGGCATCGGAGCATTTTTGTTCACTATCACTCCCTCCTTGTTTATCAGCATATAAGTTGGCCAGCTTCTTACCGATAAAAATTGTTCCACCATGGCTTGTTGTTTGGCAGGCAGTCTGTAATGAACTACATTTTCGCCCGTCAGCTCCATTTCCTTTATCACACTCTGCCACGATTCTTCAGGCGAACTGCTTGCTAAATACATAAATATCACATCCTTGTCGGTATATTCCTCTTTCAGCACTTTCGAAAATTTCATCTGCTGCCTGCACGGACCGCACCATGTTCCCCAAAAGTCGAGATAAATAACCTTGCCTGCATAAGGCTTGATGAGGTCGTCCAATATTTTTTCTGCTTCGAATACCCCTTCCAGATGTTCGCTGTTTTTCAAGCTGGAGACATGTGCTATCCCTTTTTCTTTAATCATCTTGTAATAGTTGCTGTGTCGATCTACTACCTCGCGCAAAGCAGGGAGCGTTACTCTCTTATTACATTCCGCCTCCATACTAAGGGCAAGAGGTAGACGCGAGTTCTCGATGTGCGTATAGAATTGAGATGCATCCCACAGTTGTCTCAATGTCGGATTGATAATCAGTGCGTCGGAGTTCTGTTTCGAGAGATTGAAGAACCGGACTCCTATCATGTCATTAGCCACATCTTTATAGTTAGGTATACTGTTGACTTTTTCCGAAAGAGTTATTAACTCAGGCATTAGTTCCTTTTGGCGGACAGAGTCTCCTTCCGCTTCACGGAAACGACTTAATTGAGAATCGAATGCCTCTGCCCATTCCTTGTGTTCTTTTGTTGCCAGCCCTCGTTTATCCATTTCTGCAACTATCTCTTGCAAAGACACTGATTGAGTTCTATTTTCGGGCAATGCGCGATAATCGACATATCCTACATAGTCGGTAAGGAAGCTTTTGAAGTCGCGCATCATCGTATATAGTGTCTCATCGTCTAAGGGGAAGTTTTCTTGCATATATTCGAAATAACCTTTGTCCAACTCTTTCTTGTCTGTTCCGTACAAACTGAATTTATGCTGCATCAGCGTGTGTGCAAGCTCATATTTTTCGTTCGCAGCCCTATAATATTTGAATTTCTTGGAGACAGTCGGGTGCTCGGCGATATATTTATTCAGAATATCCATTCGCTGATTGTACGAGTCTTCGCAATATTTCAATCCCTCCATGTCGCTCATGCCTTTTTGCACAGCATCGCGCATCGTTGCCGACAGAAAAATGGACGGGTATTGTATCATCTCGTTGTTTACCCTTGCGTTGTTTCCCATACACAGTTGTTGTTTCTTTCGGTTTTTATATCCTTCCCATCCTCCGTCGCTGTCGGCAGGTATAAAGTCGAGCATGTCGGCAAAGAGAAACAGTTTGTCTCCGGGTTCGAGCAGCAATATTTGTGTCAGTCGACGCCAGTCGGTCCATATTTCTTGCGCATTCATGATGGGGAATGTGATGCGGAAACGTCCTAATGAGTCGATGTTAGTCAGATGATTCGCCGATTCGTCTGTGATGAAGTTGGGCACACTTGCCTCGAATACATTCATGCACAATCTGTCGGTAAACTGGTCGGGCACTTTATCCATATTCCGATAATAGCCGACAATGGTAACCGAGTCTGTCGTGAAACTTGGTTTGACAAACATCGCCTCGTCCTTTTCCTTATAGTCGGGATAAGCCTTACCCATGAGCGTATATTTCACGGCTTTCTTTTCACCCTTCTTTTTTATGTTGAGTATACTGTCGTTCTTCTGTTCTATTTCGAGGTCTACGATTTTTCCATTGTGGTCGAACGAAATCAGTGTCTTCCCTTTCTTTTCGGTAATGGATGTGTAGTTGCGAAAATCGCTGTCGTAGATGGCAAAGTCTTCGAAGAAGCCGTAATCCCATTCGTTGGTGTTTTCATTGATCCAGTTGCCGACCAGCGAAGTCGGTATCTGTGCTTTTATCGCTATTGCTGCGAAAAATAAGGTTAAAACTAAAAGAGTTTTTTTCATAAGTATCATTTTCTTTATTATAATAATTTCAAATTAGTATCAATGAGTTGATTTTGTCCATACTTTTTACATTGCTAAAAAGGAACTAAAATGCAATTCCGTGCAAAAAAAATTCAAATGAAAGAACGCATTGTTAAACAGTCTATCTATATTACATCACGCACCCGGCGGCATAATGTTACATGTGCTCACCATTTTTCTTATGTATTAGACAGAGCGAAGCTATGTGAAAGATTCACTATTTACAATCTTTAACATTTTAGCGTATCAACAAACGATCTTATAAAATGAGAAATCTGCCTATTAATCATTAACATTGCAGCATTAAAAATTAAAATAATAAAGCGTATTTATGAAAAGTTTAAAAAACATTACGTTACTCATTTTGTCTTTATTGTTCAGCGTTCATGTTTGCGGTATGCCTCAGGCAGACGGCGACCCGCTGTCGAAAGAGGAAACGAAGGCTGTGATAGATGATCTTAACAGCGAACTGAAAAGAATGTATCTGCGTCAGGACTTGTGCGATACTATCAAACAAACATTTGAGGCGAAGTTGACTGCCGGCGAGTTTTACGATATCACTCCCGATGAGTTTGCCGCCAAAATGAAAACGGTGCTAAGAGACATCTCTAACGACTTGCACTTTCATGTAGGTGTAGTGAGAGAAAGACCGCAACAACCGCAGGGTAACCGCCCACGCCGTCCACAGAACAATAAAAGCTTGGATACGGTGCGGATTCTTGACGGAAATATAGGATACATAAAATGGAGAAGTTTCATCGCTAACGAGCAATCTTTTAAGGAAATGCGTGATGCTATTGAGAAACTGAAAGATTGCAAAGCACTCGTTATAGATGTTTCGCGCAATGGTGGGGGCGACGGTCGCAATGGTGGCTACCTCAACCAATTCTTATACAAAGAAAAAGACTATCAAGATTATTTTAAAA
>CALNCC010000003.1 GCA_937875275.1 uncultured Dysgonomonas sp.
TTCTCCGGCATCCTTAAACAACTGAGGGATGAGTGCCGCCTGATCGTCGTAATGAATCTGCGCACCTTCGCTTTCCAACCGTTTTGTCAGCTCAGTGCTCACACGATCATATCCTGCCACGCTCTTACCTTTCGATAAGAAGTAGCGGGCAAGATTGCTCATACCGATGCCACCTATTCCGAGAAAATATATGTTTCTGTAATCTTTCATTCTCTTCGTTTTTCTATAATCTTTATCACTTCGGACAAAATATGCTCCGTTGCATCGGGTTTTGCCAGTTTCAGGATATTTTCCGACAGCGTTCTCAGTCTGTTTTCATCGGCTAAAACAGCCAAAGATGTGGCAATCAAATTTTCTACGGCTTCGCTGTCTCTGACCAATATAGCTGCGTCTTTATCGACCAATGCCATTGCGTTTTTGGTCTGATGATCTTCTGCCACATTGGGCGACGGAACAAGGATAGTGGGCTTACCCAACAAGCTCAGTTCGGATATTGCTCCCGCTCCGGCTCGTGAGATAACCAAGTCGGCGGCTTTATATGCAAGATCCATCCGCCCGATGAAATCGTTGAGATGTATGTTTCCGACCTTAAGCTTTGACACTTCTTGGGTCAGTCCGGAGAAATAATACTCACCACATTGCCACAATATCTGAATATCCGATTGTTTTATTTCAGGCACATGAGACAGCACACTATCGTTTAGCGTTTTCGAACCTAAACTTCCACCTGTAATCAAGATTGTCTTTTTCGTCGGATCGAGATTGAAGAAAGCATAAGCCTCATCTCTACTTGCCGATGATAATAAGTCTTGACGATACGGATTTCCTGTAAGAACAATCTTATCGGCGGGGAAGAATCGCTCCATTCCATCGTAGGCAACGCAGATTTTATCAGCTTTCTTCGCCAACAATTTGTTGGTTACTCCGGCATACGAATTTTGCTCCTGTATCAAAGTCGGTATGCCCAACGAATTGGCGCTCCTCAATGTGGGCGCACTCGCATATCCTCCCACTCCGATAGCAATATCGGGATTGAAGTCTTTCAGTATTTGTTTAGCCTTCGCCAAGCTCTTTCTCAATTTCCAAAACACAGAGATATTTCGTAACAAGTGTTTACGATCAAAACCGGCTATTTCAAGTCCTACGATTTCGTATCCGGCAGCAGGCACGCGCTTCATCTCCATGCGATTCTCTGCACCAACGAATAGCACCTTTGCATCGGGATATTTCGTCTTTATGGCATTTGCGATAGATATCGCCGGAAAAATATGTCCTCCCGTTCCTCCACCACTAACGACTACTTTTATTACAGCCTTATTCATACTTGCCTTCCTCCTCTGATTTTATTTCTTCTATCTCATTTCCGTCCGCATCCACATCTTCCTCCTCATCAGCATATTCCTCATCGGTTTGCTTTGCCGAGCATGCCAGTATGATGCCAAAATAGAGACACGTGATTATTGTCGACGTTCCTCCCCTACTCACCAACGGCAACGGTTGCCCTGTTACGGGTATCAGATTGACCGCCACAGCCATGTTCACAAGAGCCTGTATGGTCAACATCAACGCGGCACCGAGGATCAGATATCGTGGAAATTTTCTTTCGCATCGCGAAGCCAATATCCCCGATCGGATGAGTAACGCGAGGTATAGCATGAGAACGAATAATCCTCCTGCCAGCCCCATTTCTTCGAGAATTATAGCATATATGAAGTCGGAATACGCCTGTGGAAGAAAGTCGCGTTGTACGCCACTGCCCGGCAATCCGATGATTCCGCCTCTTGCTATTGCTATCTTGGCATGGGCAACCTGATAGTTTTCGTCTGTGATAACATATTTCAGCGAGTCGGATTCGACTCCGCTGCTGCCTCCATGCCTTTCGATACGTCCTTTCCATGTGGCAAGGCGGTCGGGCATATAATCGTTCGATGAATCGGGCATAATCTTCAACAACAGAATAATCAATATGCCGGCAGCGGCTATTGCCCCTCCAACTTTAAGCAACCTCATCATTGATATTTGTCCGATAAACATCATCAAGAAACAAACAAGGAACAGCAGGCATGCAGTAGATAAGTTTTCAGGAGCAATAAGTAAACACATTCCACCCAAACAACCCAGCATCCATTTAAACAATGTAGCTTCATTGTCCTCTGTTCTCCGGCTGAGGATAAAAGCAAAGAAGACAATCATCGATATCTTTGCGATCTCGGAAGGCTGAATAGTAAAGATTCCGATGCTCAGCCATCGTTGCGCTCCGTTCACATCTTCGCCAAGGAAGAATGTAACGATGAGCAGAATTACCGACAGCGGTATTCCGAGAACCATTATGAGTGCGAAAAAGCGATACGATATACCCTGAAAAAGCATAGCAATACCTAATCCTGCCACTAAAAATGCTAAATGGCGGAGAATTGGCATCATAAAGTTTTGCTGCTTATAGACGATCGTACTGGTTGCGCTAAATATCTCAAGAAAAGATATGACGCACAGCAGTACAAAAATGCACCAGATAACCTTATCGCCCTTAAATGCTTTACCGAATGATATCATCTGCTTATATTATAATTTTCTTACACACTCCTTAAACTGTCGCCCTCTGTCCTCGTAACTCTGAAACAAGTCGAAGCTTGCGCAACATGGCGACAGCAACACGGTATCTCCGTCTTGTGCTAACGCATATGCTTCCCTCACGGCATCATCCATTGCATGGGTGTCTACTATGGTTTCCACCTTTCCATCGAAGAATTTGTGCAACTTGCTATTGTCTTTACCTAAGAATACCAAGGCTTTTACCTTTTCTTTCACGAGACTTTCTATCTCAGTATAATCATTCCCTTTATCTTGTCCGCCAAGTATGAGCACGACTTTCGTCTTCATTCCCTGCAAGGCATACCAGCAAGAGTTGACATTCGTCGCCTTCGAGTCGTTGATGAATTGTATACCATGCACTTTGGCCACCTTTTCGAGGCGATGCTCCACTCCCTGAAAATCGCTCAACGAGCGTTGCAGATTCTCGTCCGAGATATCGAGCAACTTAGCTGTGATACCCGAAGCCAACGAGTTGTACAGATTGTGCATTCCCGTCAGTGAAAGCAGTGCTTTCTCCATCTCGAAATGCGACGATGGAACGTTGATATATACCATCTCATCTTCTGCATATGCCGAAACGTCGTCTATCTTGCGATAGTCGAACGTATATTTGTGTGCATCCGATTTTAGTTTTTCGACCTCCTTCGTTACAATCGGGTCTTCTGCCCAGTAGATGAACGCATCTTCGCCCAATTGATTCTGAGTAATGCGCATCTTGGCATCAATATATTTTTGCATGTCGTGATCGTAACGATCGAGATGATCGGGCGTAATGTTAAGCAAAATCGCGATATTGGCACGGAAATCGTGCATATCTTCTAACTGAAAACTACTGAGTTCGAGGACATAATAGTCGTGCCTCTCATCTGCCACCTGACGGGCAAAACTGTTACCTATATTTCCGCCCAAACCGACATTCAACCCTGCCGACTTCATTATGTGGAAGATCAGGCTGGCAGTTGTTGTCTTGCCATTACTACCTGTTACACATATCGTTTTGGAGTGGACATATCTGCCTGCAAATTCTATCTCGGAGATTATGGGAATGCCTTTCTCCTGAATCTTGCGAACGATAGGGGCAGTATTGGGTATTCCGGGACTTTTTATTATCTCTGTTGCCGACATGATACTGTTTTCGGTATGCCCACCCTCTTCGAATGGTATATCGCGATCCGTAAGCTCTTTTACATATTTTGGCTTCAACGAACCGGCATCCGACAAGAATACTTTAAACCCTTGTTTCTGTGCCAATATAGCAGCACCTACGCCGCTTTCTCCGCCTCCAAGAACTACGATTGTTTTGTCCTTATTGTCCATCTTATCTCATTTTCAATGTAGCCAATGTCAATACCGCCAATATGATACCTATTATCCAGAAACGCACCACTATTTTCGATTCGGGAATAGGGATGATCGGGCGTTGAAATTTTGCCTGTATACCGGCATTTCCCGCTTTTTGGAAATGATGGTGCAAAGGTGTCATTTTGAATATACGACGTCCTTCTCCATATTTTCGTTTTGTGAATTTGAAATAGAATACCTGCATCATTACCGAAAGGCTCTCAATAAAGAATATACCGCACAAGATGGGCAGCAACAGTTCTTTGTGAATAGCGATAGCAAATACGGCGATGATACCCCCTAAGGTAAGGCTACCCGTATCGCCCATAAAGACTTGCGCAGGATAGGCATTATACCATAGAAAACCAACTGTTGCCCCGATAAATGCCGCCGCAAAGATTACCAGCTCCTGACTGCCGGGGATAAACATTATATTCAGATAGGATGCAAACTCGATATGCCCCGACACATAGGCAAGAACACCGAGCGTGATTCCGATGATGGCAGAGTTGCCTGCCGCTAATCCGTCCAATCCATCGGTGAGATTTGCTCCGTTCGACACTGCTGTAACGATGAATATGACAACGATAACAAATAAGATCCAAGCTGCCGGTTCGGCATAATCACCCATAAATGAGACTAACGACTCGTAGTCGAAGTTATTATTCTTGAGGAAAGGAATTGTGGTCTGTGTCGATTTCACACCTGTTTCTACATAACTGACTTTCTCAATCACATTGTCGGCATTGCGAAACTCTATATTCTCGCGGATAATAACATCGGGACTGAAATAGATAGCAAGCCCGACAATCAATCCTAAGCCTACTTGTGCTATTATCTTAAATTTACCGCGTAGTCCTTCTTTGTCTTTTTTTACGACCTTGATGTAGTCGTCCAAGAATCCTAAGGTGCCCAACCAAATGGTAGTGATGAGCATGAGAATGATGTATATATTGTCTAACCGAGCAAAGAGAAGAACAGGCACGAGAATGGAAACGATAATGATAACTCCACCCATTGTGGGTGTGCCCTTCTTACTCATCTGACCTTCGAGTCCTAAGTTGCGGATCGTCTCTCCTATCTGCATTTTTTGCAAATAGTTGATGATTCGTCGTCCGATGATAGTTGATATCAACAGCGATAAAATGACTGCCAACGCCGAACGAAACGAAACATAGCGAAACATTCCGGCTCCCGGAAAGTCTAGCTGATCTAAAAAATCGAAAAGATAATACAACATTTGATGTTTAAAATTTTAATCGTAATTATTCTGCAAATATAGCTCTCACCACTTCTCTATCGTCAAAATGGTGCTTCACGCCTTTGACATCCTGATAGTCTTCATGTCCTTTTCCGGCGATAAGGATTACATCACCCGGCTTAGCCAATGCGCATGCTGCTTTTATCGCCTGCTCACGTTCTATAATCAGCAAGGCTTTCTTTAATTGTTGGCTGTTCAATCCATCTGCCATATCGTTAATTATAGCCTGAGGTTCTTCCCAGCGAGGATTATCAGATGTAAGTATTACTTGATCACTTAGGCGAACAGCTTCTCTAGCCATTATAGGGCGCTTTGTTTTATCCCTATTACCGCCACAACCAACTACTGTAATAACACGCCCACTTCCGTCCAACACTTCATGTATCGCTTCCAATACATTAGTCAAAGCATCCGGTGTATGTGCATAGTCTACAATAGCCGTAAAATCTTGAGGAGAACGAATAGTTTCGAAACGCCCTGCAACAGGTTTCAATGTGCTTAAAATAACGAGAGCCTGTTCAGGATCTTGTCCTAATAATACTGTTGCACCATATACGGCTAACAAGTTATATACATTGAAAACTCCTACGAATTGCACTTGTATTTCTTTGTCATTTATATCTATCGCTGTTCCATCAAAGTGCTTCTCTATTATTTTAGCCTTAAAGTCTGCCAAAGATTTAACAGAATAAGTACATTTTTTTGCTTTTGTATTTTGAAGCATTACTAAACCATTCTTATCATCGATATTGGTAAGAGCAAAAGCTGTTTCAGGAAGATTGTCAAAGAAAGCCTTTTTAGCCTTCAAATATTCAGCCATTGTTTTATGATAATCTAAATGGTCTTGGGTAAGATTTGAAAAGATACCTCCTACAAATTTTAACCCGCTTATACGTTTTTGATGTATGGCATGTGAACTCACTTCCATAAAAGCATAGTCGCATCCGGCATCAACCATCTTGGATAACATTTCGTTCAAAGATATAGGATCAGGTGTTGTATGGGTAGCATGGAATACTTTTCCATCAATATAATTTGCCACAGTTGACAACAATCCCACTTTATATCCTAATTTACGAAACATCTCATAAAGTAAAGTAGCTGTAGTTGTCTTACCATTCGTACCTGTAACTCCAACTAATTTCAACTTAGAAGATGGATCTCCGTACCAATGCGATGCCATCTTTCCGGCAGAATCTGCGCTGTCTTTTACTTTTATATAAGTTATGCCTTCTCTTGAGGTGTCTACAGAATCCTGATGAACAACTACTTTAGCTCCCAAATCCAAAGCATTTCCAATATATTGATGCCCATCAACCTGTACGCCTTTTAATGCTACAAAGACAGATCCGATTATGGCTTTTCTGGAATCGGTAAATACTCCGGTGATTTCAACATTCTGATCTCCTTTTACCTCAACTATATCTATGTTTTTAAGCAAATCCTGTAATTTCATATCTGCATTTTTTTTAATTTAACTCTATTGCAATCGTAGAACCCTTGACAATACGTGCACCTGCACCTAACGATTGTTTTTTTACTTTTCCCGCTCCAATTATATTAACCCTCAACCCACTGTTTTCAAGTAAATATATAGCATCTCGCGCCCCCATTCCAATAACATTGGGCACCAATCCTTCTTTCACAGTATTATTCTTCTCTAAAAACATTTCTTTATCTAAAGAATCGGTTTTAGCCTTTATCCAATCCGCTTT
>CALNCC010000004.1 GCA_937875275.1 uncultured Dysgonomonas sp.
ATGACGGATCGAAAGACATGACTGTAAACCGATTGCTATACCGTTCACTGTTAGAAAAATCATTGGATGACATATTTGCAACCGACTACAAAAATATGAAAGACTGTATAGAATCGAAACTATTCGGTATCGCTTTGGAAAGCTACACAGTAGGTTCGCACGATTTCTATTTAGGCTATGGTGCAAAAAAACAAAAAATGGTTACTTTAGATATGGGACACTTCCATCTGACTGAAAGTGTAGCCGACAAAGTATCTTCCTTACTACTATTCACACCCGAAATAATGCTCCATGTGAGCCGCCCTGTACGTTGGGATTCGGATCATGTAGTTACCCTAAACGATGATACAACAGAATTGGCAAAAGAGATTGTACGTGCCGACGCTCTGAATAAAGTGAATGTAGGACTCGACTTCTTCGATGCATCTATCAATCGTATAGGGGCTTACGTGATAGGTATACGCTCTACTCAGAAAGCATTCTTACAAGGATTACTCGAACCGCTTGCCAAACTTCGTGAATATGAAGCAAACGGGCAATACTTTGAACGCCTAGCTCTTCTCGAAGAAGCAAAAGCCTTGCCTTGGAATGCCGTATGGGATTATTTCTGCCTGAAAAACAATGTACCGGTAGGAGAAGATTACATAGGAGAAATACAACAATACGAGAAGGATGTAACATCTAAAAGAAATTAAACGCAGAGCATTCAAAAAAGCATTCTGACTATGAATACAATTATAGGATTGATAATTATAGCAATAGGCAGCCTCGGGCAGTCGAGTTCGTACGTCCCCATCAATAAGGTTAAAAACTGGTCGTGGGAGTGTTTTTGGCTTATACAAGGTATATTCGCATGGTTGTTGTTCCCATTATTGGGAGCGCTGATTGCATTGCCTTCGGGTGTCTCGCTATTCGAGGTATGGTCTGCGGCGGGTGCAGATGTATGGAAAGCAATTGCTTTCGGTGTCTTTTGGGGCATCGGAGGACTGACCTTCGGGCTAAGTATGCGCTATCTTGGCGTTGCTCTCGGGCAATCGTTGGCTTTGGGAACCTGCTCTGCTTTTGGTACACTTATCCCCGCCATACTCAAAGGAGACGATCTGTTTTCGGGCGATGGGCTGATACTCCTTATTGGTGTGTCGATAGCCATAGCAGGTATAGCCGTAATTGGTTATGCGGGAGCCTTGAAGTCGCAAAATATGTCGGAAGAAGAAAAGAAAAAAGCGGTAAAAGACTTTGCTCTGAAAAAAGGTATCTTCATAGCCTTATTAGCAGGTGTGATGAGTGCTTGTTTCAATCTCGGACTCGAAGCCGGTGCTCCTATCAAAGCACAACTTATCAGTTTGGGAGCAAGCGATCTTTTGGTTTTGAACCCTGTCATACTATTGGTTACCATAGGGGGCTTCATTACCAACGCATGTTATTGTCTTTTCCAGAACTACAAAAACAAATCATTTAAAGATTACACGTCAGCATCAGGCAATGTGTGGATAAACAATCTATTGTTTTGTGCGTTAGCCGGATTGCTGTGGTATTCTCAGTTTTTCGGGTTGGGAGTAGGACAAAGCTTCTTCGAGCCGGATAGCGTAATGATGGCATTTTCGTGGAGCATACTCATGTCTCTCAATGTGCTGTTCAGCAATGTCTGGGGAATTATTCTGAAAGAATGGAAAGGCTCGGGGCAGAAAACAATTACTGTTCTGATTATCGGATTGATTATTCTGATTATTTCGATAACTTTACCTCAAGTGTTGAAATAACAACAGAGAATAAATAATGCAGAAAAAAAACAGGGCAAACACATGAGAATAATTTAAACTCACAACAAAGATCACAGACTGCAATCTTCGAGCCTGTATCTGTATATACAATAATGTATTAAAAACTAAAATATGAAATCAATATTAGATAATCGCCCCGAGTTGGGCAAACGCATAAGCGAGGTGGCGGAAGTAGCGGGCTATCTTTGGCAAAAAGGATGGGCCGAACGAAATGGCGGCAATATCACAATCAACATAACCGATATCATTGACGACGAAATAAAGGCTATGAAACCGATAAGCGAATCAATACAAATAGGTAAACCGTTGCCATACCTGAAAGGTTGTTATTTCTTTTGCAAGGGGACAAACAAGCGCATGCGCGATTTGGCTCGATGGCCAATGGAAAATGGTTCGGTAATACGTATTTTGGACGATTGCAGCAGCTACGAAATAATTGCAGACAACCCTGTGATGCCGACATCAGAGTTGCCATCGCATTTGTGTATGCACAGCTATCAGATCGAAATAGGCTCGGGCTATAAGGCAGCTTTGCACACTCATCCTATCGACTTGATTGCGATGACCCACAACCCTGCTTTTCTCGAAAAAGATAAACTTACCTATTTGTTGTGGAGCATGATACCCGAGACTCGAGCTTTCTGCCCGAAAGGATTGGGGATTATTCCATACAAAATGCCAAGTTCGATGGAATTGGCAGATGCTACGGTAGAAATGCTGAAAGAGTACGATGTAGTGATGTGGGAAAAACATGGAGCATGCTCGGTAAGTGAAAATATAATGGAAGCCTTCGACATGGTAGATACTTTGTCAAAATCGGCTCAGATATATATGGCTGCCAAGTCTATGGGTTTCGAACCACAAGGAACTTCTCGGGAAGATATGGAAGCATTGAAAACTGCGTTTAACTTACCGAAATAAATATTCATTTAGTTTGTCCCGTCTCGGTAGTGGTTGACAGGGTTCACACTAAATATTTATAAGAACCGATGGATTTATTTCTATCGGTTTTTTTGTCTTAGATGGGGTGGAAATTAGTTCTAAACCAATAAAAAATTACGATAGACGATTGTGATCGCGATAACTGTAATAAGAATTGTCAGAAACGATAACGTGGTCGAGTAGATGAATCTCCATCACATGACCGGCATCTTGTAGTTTTCGGGTTATGTGGTCATCATCTTTGCTTGGCTGGGTGTTGCCCGACGGATGATTGTGGCAAAGGATGATTCCCGAAGCCAGATGGTCGAGTGCTTCTTTCATTATCATGCGTATGTCGACAACACTGCCTGCTATTCCGCCCTTGCTGACTTGCCCTTTTCTAATGACCTTATTCGATTTGTTGAGCAATAAGAACCACACTTCTTCGTGATTGAGGTCGCCCATCAGTGGTTGAAAAATATTGAAAACCTCTTCGCTGTTTGTGATTTGTGGCTGTATGGGTTTTTCTGCCAACTTGCGTCTACGTCCCAATTCTAATGCTGCGATGATAGTTATAGCCTTTGCTTCGCCTATTCCTTTGAAATTACTTATCAAATCGTTGATACTCAGTTTGCCCAATGCGTTGAGGTTGTTATCCGCACTGTGAAGGATGCGTTGCGACAATTCGACAGCCGTTTCGTTCTTGTTGCCTGACCCTATCAGTATTGCCAACAGCTCGGCATCGGAAAGCGAAGCCACCCCTTTGATGAGCAGCTTCTCGCGAGGACGGTCTTCTTCTGCCCAGTCTTTTATGTTTAGTTTTGTTCTTTGGTTCATCAAGAAAATTTGATCTTGTGCTTTTTCTCCATGAATTTGAAAAACATATATAATTTGTATTCAAACTCCTTTCCGTATTCGTATGTCGGGTCGTAGTCGATAGGTTCGACATACATATTGTCAGAGAAATCATCGGTGCTGTAATGGCGTTTGTTCCATGTTGCCACATAGTTGCGGTTCTTCGACTTCAGATTTTCTTCTTCAAAAAACGAGATGTTTTGCTGACCGGCTAAGAACGATTCATATTCCATGTCTGTTACTTTGATGTCGTATTCAAGGACGGTAACTCCATCGTCTTGTTTGTTGTTGTAAGGCATTTTGTGCCTGTTTTTGATATAGAATTCCCTATTTATTCTTTTTCCTAGACGGTCTTCTATATGCGTGTTAAGACTTACGATTTTGAATTCTATGTTTTCAATATCGAATGACGTTTTCACTTTCAATATTGGGTATGTTTTTTTATTCTGGGCAAAACATAGGCAAGGTATTGCTAACAGCAGTAGGCAGATAATTTTTTTCATAGCGGTATGTTTTAATAGTTTGTCTCTCAAATGTATGAAGTTTTGTCATAAAAAACAAAAGCCCGACGAGATATTTCGTCAGGCTCTTGCGTATTGTATTTGGGAATAAATTATTCTTTCACACGCTCAACATACGAACCGTCTTTCGTGTTGATCTTGATTTTCTCGCCTTCGTTGATGAAAAGGGGAACACGAATCTCTGCGCCAGTCTCTACCGTAGCAGGTTTTGTTGCATTGGTTGCCGTGTCGCCTTTCAGTCCCGGTTCGGTGTATGTGATCTGAAGGATCACAGTAGTCGGAAGCTCGGCAGTAAGTATTGTTTCAGTTTCGGTATGTACCTGCACTTCTACCATATCGCCTTCTTTCAAGAATGCTACGCCTTCTATTTGCTCTCCGGGGATTGCTATTTGTTCGAAAGTCTCGGTATTCATAAAGTTGTATCCCATATCATCTTTGTAAAGATATTGATATGGACGACGTTCTATGCGCACTTCGTCAAGTTTTACTCCGGCATTGAATGTTTTGTCAAGGATACGTCCCGATTTCACATTACGAAGTTTTGTGCGTACGAATGCAGCACCTTTACCCGGTTTTACGTGTAAGAATTCGACTACGACAAAATATTGTCCTTCTATGTCGATACACATTCCGTTTCTTATATCAGCTGTTGTTGCCATTGATTAAATTTTTTATAAGTTTCGTTTGATTAGGCTGCAAAGATAATGAAAAAGCTTATTTTACAAAACCTCTGTTCTTAAGCAAATAAACCGGATTTGGTTCTGCGCCTCTGAATTTTTTGTACAATGTCATCGGATCGTCGCTTCCACCTTTCGATAGCACGTTGTCGCGGAATGCCTGTGCAGTCTTCGGGTCGAATATATTTCCTGTTTCCACAAAAGCCTGATATGCATCTGAATCCAATACCTCAGACCATAGATAACTGTAATATCCTGACGAGTATCCACCGTCGAATATGTGCGAGAAGTATGTACTTCTATATCTTGGTATGATCTCCGAGATCAATCCTATTTTGTTCATTGCATCTGCTTCAAACTTGTCGATGTCAAGCTCTTTTATTCCTTCGAGGCTGTTGAAATCTACGTTATTAGTTCCGCCTATTGTGTGCCAGTTCATATCGAGGATAGCTGCCGCTACCAGTTCGGTAGTCATAAATCCTTGATTGAAGGTCGATGCTTTCTGTATTTTCTCTATCAATTCGTCAGAGATTACTTCTCCTGTTTTATAGCTTTTGGCAAAAGATTTCAATACCTCAGGTTCGAATGCCCAATGCTCCATCACCTGCGAAGGAAGTTCGACAAAGTCGCGTGCTACGGATGTTCCCGATAGTGTGTTGTATGTACAGTTAGACAATAGTCCGTGCAATCCGTGTCCGAACTCGTGGAACACTGTACCCACCTGATCTATTGTCAACAAAGACGGCGTGTCGGCTGTCGGAGACGCAAAGTTGCCCACGTTATATATCAACGGATGAGTGAATGTGCTGTCGTTGGCACTTTGTTTGCGGAAGCTGCCCATCCATGCGCCATTTTTCTTTTGTCCCTCACGGGCATAGTAGTCCATGTAGATGATGCCTATATATTTGCCGTCAGCAGCGGATACTTCGAATGCTTGTACGTCTTTCTGATATACGGGGATGTCTGTTCTTTCTTTAAACGAGATTCCGTATAGTTTGTTTGCCACATTGAATACGCCTTCACGCACATTTTCGTAAGTGAAATATTGTTTCAACTCATCTTCATTCAATGCATACTTTTCTTTACGCAGTTTTTCGACATAGTAGAACCAGTCCCACGATTCGAGTTTGAAATCGTTTCCTGTTTCTTTTTTTGCCAATGTTGTCAGCTCAGCAGCTTCTCTTTTTGCTTGAGGAAGGGCGTATTCCCATATCTCGTTCAGCAGTTTCATCACATTCTCGGGTTTTTTAGCCATTGTTTCTTCCAGCACATAGTCGGCATGAGTGGCGTATCCCAATAGGTTTGCTTTTTCTAAACGAAGCGAAACGATCTGTTTGATGATCTCTTTATTGTCATTGTCGTTGCCGTTGTTTCCTCTGCTATACATTGCCTTGTACAGTTTCTCTCTCAAGTCTCTGTTGTCGGCATATTGGAGGAATGGTTCCCAGCTTGGTTTGCTTAGTGTAAACACCCATTTGCCGTCCAATTCTCTGTCCTTAGCTGCTTGTGCGGCAGATGCTACAACATCGGCAGGAAGTCCCGAAAGGTCTTCTTCTTTTTCGATTACCAATTGGAAATTCTTTGTTTCAGCCAACAGGTTTTGTCCGAAATTGAGTGTCGCCATTCCCAACTCCTTGTTGATCTCGCGCAAACGATTTTGTTTGTCTCCGCTCAACAATATTCCCGAACGAACAAACGATTTGTAGTATTTTTCCAGAAGTTTCTTCTGTTCGGTAGTAAGATTCTCACTTGCCGGATCGTCGTTGATTGCTTTTATTTTGGCGAACAGTTGTTCGTTGAGGTTGATGTTGTCGCCATGCTCGGTTAACTTGGGATTTATTTGTTTAGCAATGTCTTGTCTCACCGAGTCGGTGTTGGCACTGTTGAGGGCAAAGAATACCGAAGATACTCTGTTCAGCATTTTTCCTGCTTTGTCTAAAGCCACAATTGTGTTTTCGAATGTCGGAGCATCCGCATTTTTTATGATAGCATCTACCTCGGCAGTATGCTCTTTCATTCCTGCCTCAAAAGCCGGGAGGTAGTGTTCTATTTTTATCTGATCGAAAGGGGGCACTCCGTCGGGAGTATCAAATTCGCTGAAGAAAGGATTGTCTTTCCCTTGTGTATCAGCCTCGTTGCAAGAATACATCATAATGAGTGATAATGTGATAATTGTAAAAAAGATCTTTTTCATAAATGGGGGTTAAAAGTTTATTTTCTAATTTGTTACAAAAATAATAATATACTTTGATGTAAGGGGCTGTCTATTTGTCTTTTTTGAGAATAATAGCGATTTTGAACGAGAAATACGGAATTAAATTAGTATACTTGTATAACTAAATCTTAGCATCATGAAGTTCTTTATCCGAAAACGATTCTTTACCGTTCTCCTTTTGTCGGTGGCAATAGCAACACTGTCAAATTCTTGCAGCAATAGCCTCGAAGATAAACTGAAAGCCTATTCGCGGGGAATGAATGCCGAGTGCCCCATAACGATTGACGAATATACACGATTAGACGGAACGTTAGTTGTCAGAGGGAGTGTTTTGCAGATGAACTATACGATTACTCAAAACTTTCCGGTGATGGATACCGTCTTGCTGAAGCAGGGAATGAAAGAGGAAAATGTGAAGATGCTGAAAAACAAGCAGAACGAATTTATTACCGATAATGGCGTAACTGTGCAATATCACTACTACGACAGCAGTAACAACTATTTGTTTTCGGTGCAGGTAGATGCTGCTGATTATAAATAAACAAAAACCTGAAAAGCGATGATAATAGACTACCTTTCAAACGTTTCGACATATAAAGATATTCATCCGCGCATAAAGTTGGCTATCGAATATCTCGAAACATTGGATATGAACAATCTGCCGATGGGCAAAACAGAAATATCTGCTGATGAGATATTCATGATAGTGAGCGATAGTACACTGCGAGAAAAGGCTAAAGCAAAGCTTGAAGTACACGATGCGTACATAGACATTCAGATTCCGTTGAGTAAGACCGAGACTTTCGGTTGGAAATCGCGATCCAAATTGGAACAGGAATCTGCACCTTTCGATAAAAATAGAGATATTCAATTTTTTGAAGATGCACCTATATTGTATTTTTCATTGCCGGTAGGCAGTTTCACAATATTCTATCCGCAGGATGCGCATGCTCCGTGTGTGGGCGAAGGGGTTATCCGAAAAATAGTAGTTAAAGTTAAACTGTAAAAAAACGATTCGCTATGCTTAAAATATTGAAAAATGATGTTTGGCTCAAACCATACGAAAGTGCGATACAAGGGCGATACGACTATGTAAAGTACAAAGAGGCTTGCATAACGAATGAAGGACAAAAAAGTCTCTCTGAATTTGCTTCGGGGCATTTGTATTTCGGTTTGCACAAAGAAAAAGATGCATGGGTCTTCCGCGAATGGGCACCCAATGCAACAAAGATATATCTGATAGGGACGTTTAACGACTGGCAACGAACAGACGATTATGCGTTGAGTAAGATCGGATACGGTAATTGGGAAATCAGATTACCATTAGATAAGATCAAGCACGAAGACTTGTTCAAATTGCACATGTGCTGGGATGGTGGCTATGCCGAACGTATACCGGCATGGGCTGACAGGGTGGTGCAAGATTGGGAGACAAATATATTCAGTGCTCAGGTATGGACTCCTGATCAACCATATAAGTTCAAGAAAAATAACTTCAAGCCCAGTACCGATCCTCTGCTCATCTATGAGTGCCATATCGGTATGGCTACCGAAGAAAACAAGGTAGGTACTTACAACGAGTTTCGGCAGAATGTTCTTTCCCGCATAAAGGCTGATGGATATAATGCCATTCAGATAATGGCTATACAGGAACATCCGTATTACGGATCGTTCGGTTATCATGTATCGAGCTTTTTTGCGCCCTCATCACGCTTCGGTACGCCGGACGAGTTGAAGCAATTAATAGATGAAGCGCATCAGATGGGAATTGCCGTGATAATGGATATCGTGCATTCGCATGCCGTGAAGAACGAAGCCGAAGGGCTCGGGCGGTTCGATGGGTCGTACGATCTGTATTTTCATAGTGGAGAACGTCGCGAGCATTCGCTGTGGGATTCGTTGGTCTTCGACTATGGCAAAGACGAGGTATTGCACTTCTTGCTATCGAATTGCAGATATTGGCTCGAAGAGTTCAATTTCGATGGATTCCGTTTCGATGGGGTAACGTCTATGTTGTATATGAATCATGGTTTAGGAACTACTTTTACCTGCTACGAGGATTACTATAACGGAAACGAAGATGGCGATGCTATCTGTTATCTGACATTAGCCAACAAGCTGATTCACGAAATAAAACCGAAAGCTATCACCATAGCCGAAGAAGTCAGCGGTATGCCGGGGCTGGCTACTGCGATCAAAGATGGAGGATATGGGTTCGACTATCGCATGGCGATGAATATACCCGACTATTGGATAAAAATAATAAAAGAAAAACGCGATGAGGAGTGGCATCCGACAGGCATATTTTGGGAACTGACCAACCGCCGCGAAGATGAAAAAACAATATCGTATGCCGAGAGCCACGATCAGGCATTGGTGGGCGATAAGACAATTATTTTTCGACTGATTGATGCCGACATGTATTGGCATATGTCTAAGTTGTCGGATGGTACATGTGCGGTAGATAGAGGAATGGCTCTGCACAAAATGATTCGCTTAGCTACGCTATCTACTATAAATGGCGGCTATCTCAACTTTATGGGTAATGAATTCGGGCATCCCGAATGGATAGATTTTCCGCGCGAAGGAAACGGTTGGTCATACCAACATGCTCGCCGTCAGTGGCATTTGGCAGACGATTGCAATCTTCGTTATCAATGTTTAGGCGATTTCGACAAGGCGATGATTGATACGATAAAGACGGTTAAGAATTTTCAGAAAAGCGATGTTCTGCGATTGTGGGATAACGATCAAGATCAGGTGCTGGCATATATGCGTGGCGATCTGGTGTTTGTATTTAATTTCAGTCCCAACCAGTCGTATACTGATTATGGAATACTTGTGCCCGAAGGAAAATACGATGTTGTATTGAATACCGATAACCCGACCTATGGCGGCAACGGCCTGATAGATGAAACTGTCAGCCACCTGACCCTCTATGATGGAGTGTATAAGAAAGATGGTAAAGGTTGGTTGGAACTATATATTCCGGCTCGTACTGCAATGGTGCTGAGGAAAGTAGATTGAGTAAATATTTTGAATGCGATCAATATAAAAAGAGCAAGGTGTGTCCTGCTCTTTTTTGCGTATGAATAATAGGTTTTGTTGATTCAGCCGGCTTCAATCTGTGGAAATCAAATTTTCTTTGAAGCTTTTGTCCCTGTCCTCTTTGTCGGCATACGAACTGAGAATGAGGGTTAATGCTCCATCGCTGGTTATGTTGTGTGTGGTGCCGAAACTGTCGAGAAGGGCAAAGATACTTATCATCAATGCTACGCCCACCTCGTCGATACCAAGAACCGCATGAATCAGTCCTAACGAGGTGATGAGTGTTCCACCCGGCAGTCCCGGAGCAGCAATGGCGAAGATACCCAGCAAAGGTATGAATATTATCATTTTCTCTATTCCCGGCATTACGCCATATAGCAATTGCGACACGGCAAGGGCAAGAAAAACCACATCGAGAATTGAACCCACGAAATGTATGTTGCCAAACAGCGGAATCGCAAAATTTCGGATGTCATCTCTCAATATGGGGCTCTTTTTTGTTTGCTCGATGGCGACACCCAAACTTGCAGCCGAAGACTGTGTTCCCAACGCCGTTAATACTACCGGGCCATAATATTTGAGCACATGCCATGGATTCTTTCCCGAATATATTCCTGCCAAACCGTAAAGAACTGTAATCCATGTCAGATGACAAGCTATAGTGATGACGAGGATAGCAAAGAATACGGGCAACCTTGATGCTAAAGCCCCTTCATAGGCTAATACCGTGAAGTTGGCCGCGATAAAGAGAGGTAGGATGGGCAATAAGAATTTTTTGACCATAGTAAACACAATATTCTGAAATTCGTATAATGCGTTTTCTATTCTGTCGGCTTTTGTGAGAATGATGGATAATCCTAACATAAAAGATAAGACCAATGCCGACAACACCGGCATAAGCGGAGGAATGTCTAATCGGAACAGCATATCGGGAATCACCTTCAAAGATTCGGTTTGAGGTACGATGTCGAGAAGCGGGATAAGTTCGTAGCCCGCAAAAGCGGCTAATGTTGCACTGCCGAGGCAAGACACGTAAGCTAAGATGAGTGATACTCCTAACAATTTTGATGCATTTTTTTTAAGTCTTGTAATAGATGGTGTTATGAATCCAAAAATGAGTAGAGGGATCAAGAAAAAAACGATCTGTCCCAATACATGTTTTATAGGTAGTATAATATTTATGACTGTTTCGTTAGCTACGGTACCTATCAGCAGACCGATGATGACAGCAAAGAACAATCTGAAAGTATTATTGGAGATGATACGTAGAATTATGGATTTCATCTGTTTCCTGATTTTAAGCTAAAACCTGCACTACCGTTGGCGATAGCGCAGGTCTCAGAATTAGATACTCTTTTTTTTTAATAACCCGGATTCTGAGGGGCAATACCCAAATCCGTAAAATCTGTGCTTAGAGGAATTGGGAAGCGGTAAAATTTACCGTGCAGATTATCCACTTTGGCATGCAGATGCTTGTGTACACGAGCATAGAATGGTGCATTTATAGTGGTTGTTTCGTTCGGAAATGCAGCCTTGATACTTGCTGCCGATGCATATTCAGGTTTGTAATATTCATAATGTGGTACAGTATTTTTTACCTGAGAAAGCAGAGTTCTCCAGCGTACAAGGTTTAACCAATGTTTTTGCTCGAAGGCAAATTCATAATCCCATTCGTTGAACAAATCTTCTTTGGTAAGTGTCGACAATTTACCTCCATGTTCGTAATGACCACTAAAGGCTCTTTCTCTCACTTCGTTAACAAGAGATAGGGCTTCTCCTGTTTTGTTTAAAAAGAACTGTGCTTCAGCCTTGATAAGCAATACTTCAGCATAACGGAAGTCGATGTGGTCGATGCTGTTTGGTTGTTCGTCTACGGCTCTGTTGGTTCCGTCGTTAGTGCGGTGTATCCATTTGCCCGGACGTACAATACTTACAGGCCATGTAAGAGTGTCTACGACACCGTCGGTATATCCAACTTGTGTTGCATATGAAAACTGCTTACGGGTATCATAATCGTTCGGAATACGATCTTGCAGGGTGATGTCGGCATAGCTGATATGCGGATCGGTTCTAGCACTCTTAGGCCATGTGAATCCACAGTGAGTCTGATGATTACCTTGTGCATCTATTCCGTCTCCTTCGTGATGTATAGAGAAGATAACTTCGGCGTTGTTTTCATTCGGAACACCCCAAATAGAATTGAAGTTTTTGAGCAATTCATACTTTTTGCTGTCAATAACCTTGTTGGCATATTCTACGGCCTTTTCCAGTTTTTTTGTATCTACCGATGGTTTTGCCGGATCTATTGTTCCCGAGATTGCTGAAATTTCGGTTGCGGTGATCGGCTTCTGCCCCCAGGTAAGATATGCTTTAGCCAAAATAGTGTTCACCGCCCCTTGCGAAGGGTTCGACTTGTTGGCGTCGAAAGCGGGAAGTCCGGCATAGGCTTCGGTCAGGTCTGTAACTATTTGGTTATACACATCATCGATCGATGCTCTTGTTTTTGTTGTACCGTCTGAGGTAAGAATCAACGGAACCTCGCCAAACAGTTGCACTAACTGAAAGTAGTTGTATCCGCGAATAAACTTAGAGCGGGCAACCAAAAGCGTTTTGTCGGCTTCGGACAGGTTGCTGCTTGTTTTTGCAGTACCTATTTCCTCTATTGCAAGATTAGCTGCCCCGATACTTTTGTATAATTGGTTAAACACTTTGATAGGATACCAGTTGCGAGGTGTTGTTTCGAATATACTCACTTGTGGTCCGTCTTTCGAGTCATCTACTTCTTCGAACGAAATTGTTGTTTCTGTCGCCGATTCTAACAAGAAGGTGTAAGACGAAGATAGTGTTTGCAATGGTCCGTATACTGCATTGGCAAGAGCTTCGGCTTCAGCCTTGGTTGTTACTGAGGAGCCATCGCCGTTGCCTCCATTGCCCCCGTCTCCGTTACCACCTAAGTCGTCGTTGTCGTCACTGCACGATGCAAGTGCTGTGATCAAAAGTGCAGTGAATAGCACTGTCTGAGAAAATAATTTCTTTTTCATTTTCTTAATCAATTTAAATTTATAATAACCTGTGAATTAATTCTATGTGAATTTGGGATAGTTTTTTTGTTAGAAGGTGATACTCACACCTGTCAAAAAAGTTTTTGCTGATGGATATATTCCTAAATCTATACCTCCGGCACCCTCCGGATCATATCCTTTATACTTTGTCAGAGTAAGAATATTCCGTGCTGAAGCGAATATGCGCACTTTCGATGTCGTACTGTTCGTTTTCAGTGGGATGGTGTATCCAACCGTGATGTTTCGCAATTTAAGGAACGAGGCATCTTCTACATATCTGCTATCCAACTCGGTAGCGCGCACACTGTTGATGTGAGGTATTGTGCTGGATGGGTTCGTTGTTGTCCAGCTGTTGAGTAGAGAAGCCGACATATTGTATGAGTCGTTTGGTCGTTCGAGATAACGTCTCAACAGGTTGTACACCTGATTTCCTTTCGATCCTTGAAATAGAAGATAGAAATCAAACTTACCATAGGTCAAGGCAGTAGAAAATCCGTAAGTGAAGTCCGGCTGAATACTACCTAATATTACACGGTCGTATTCAGGAGTTATTTTTTTGTCAGATATACCATCTGCTCCGCTGATGTCAACAAACTTGGCATCTCCCGGTTGAGGAGTTCTACTTCCTATCTGTGGCAGTTGAGCAAAATCTTCGTCAGACTGTACAACCCCATTGAAACGATAACCATAAAAAGACCCGACAGATTCGCCAACACGTAATATTTGTTCCTGATCGTTACCTTCTGTCAGTTCGTTATATTCACCTAAGCTTGTGATGCGATTGGTGTTGCGGGCAATGTTAGCCGATGCCGACCATGAGAACTTATCGCGGTCGATGATGTCGGCATTCAATGCCAGTTCTATCCCTTTGTTGGTTACATTGCCTATATTCGCAAGCTGTTTTTCGTTACTGCCCGATCCCAGCGCGGGTGGCACACGCAGCAGCAGGTCGTGAGTCTTCTTGTAGTATACGTCGGCAACAAGGGTGAGCCTGTCGTTCAAGAATCCGGCATCGATACCGGCATTATATTCTGTCGTGGTTTCCCATTTCAGATTAGAATTGCCGACAGTCTTCATATCATACGCCGGAGCACCGTTGTATCTGCCTGTATTGAAATATTTTTCGTATTCGTCAAAATCTATTTCCTGATTACCTGCCACACCATAAGTCAGGCGGGGCTTGAGTGAACTTAATGTCGAAGGGAATGATTTTGCAAACTCCTCATTATTAACGTTCCACGACAACCCTATGGACGGGAAGAATCCCCATTCGTTTCCCTTCGAGAAGCGAGACGACTTGTCGGCACGATAAGTCGCTGTCAGGTTGTACCGATCTTTGAGCGTATAGTTTGCTCTACTTAGCAGTGAGTGAAACGATGCCTGTTGGGCACGAGAGATTGGTGGTAGTTCTTTCCCGGTACTTAGATTGTCGAAAGATTCTAAGTGATTTGCCTTGTTGACACTGAAATTGGTTTTGGTCTTTTGGTTGGTATATCCAGCCAAGAGGTCAATGAAATGAATTGGAGTCAACAGCCTATTGAATGTGAGCAGATATTCGGTCTGAGATACATCGGTGCGTCTGTTGCCGATAGCTCCCATTCCTCTGATGTCTTGGTTCAGTCCTAATGCGGTGTAGGATGGTGCAAAATAATTCTGGGCAATGTAATTGATATTTGTTCCTGCGTTTATTTTTGCCACCAATCCATCGGTAATCGTGTATTGAGCATAGAAGTTTCCTAACAGCGAGGTGCTTATTGTTTGCCCTATGCTGTTCTTAAGATCCGATACCGGATTGGCAGCTTGTCCATAGTAGCTGAGGTAGCTGTATTCGAACGGGTTTTTGTAATTATATCCTCCATCGGTATTGTATATAGACAATACGGGCGGCATGTATAGTGCGTAGGTGAGCGAGTTGGCGATACCGTGCGAGTAGGGCGAGTCATTATAATTTGTTCCCTCGAATGTTGTCAGTGCATCTTGTGTACTCCTGTTGGCAGTAGCGGTAACACCTATTGTGAAGTTATGGAACACATCTCTATCGAGATTGAGACGTCCGCTGAAACGCTCAAATCCTGAATTTAATATGATTCCCTTCTGGTCGGTATAGTTGCCGGATATCGCATAGCGTGTTTTTTCGTCTCCTCCGCTTATCGATATCTCATGAGTCTGAGATAGTCCGGTTTGTAGTACAGCATTCTGCCAGTCGGTGCCTTTGTCGAATTGTGCCAGCTCCTCTTGTGTATAATACATGCTGGGTTTGTCGTTGAAATACTGTTTCTGTACGGCGAGCCATTGCTTAGCTGTAAGCAGATCAAGTTTCTTTGCCGATTTGTCTATGCCCAACGTGTATTGATAACGGATCGTATTTCCTCCACGCTTACCTTTCTTTGTGGTAACTAATATTACGCCGTTTGCACCGCGTGATCCGTAGATAGCCTTTGCCGATACGTCTTTCAATACTTCTATCGACTCTATGTCGGCAGGATTTATCGATGCCAAGGGATCGATGCTGCTGTCAATACCTCCTACGCCAGCCTGAGTGGCATTCTTCTCGCTGAAGAAGATGAAGCCGTCGATGACATATAGTGGTTCGTTACTCGCATAGATGGAGTTTCCCCCTCTGATGCGTATTGATGCGCCTGCACCCGGTTGTCCCGAACTTTGTGAGACATTCAGCCCGGCTATATTTCCTGTCAGAAGTTGATTGACTGATGTTGCCGGCTGCTCTAATACTACCTTGGCGACAGATGCCACAGAGCCGGTAAGTTCTTTTCTGCGTTGTGTGCCGTAACCTACAATAACGGCTTCCTGGAGTTCATTAACATCTTCGGTCAGGTATATGTTAATTGCTTCTTTTTCACTGTCAATCGTAAGTTCTTGTTTTTTATATCCGAGATAGCTTATGCTGATAGTTACAGGTAGTTTTTGAGATGCTTGTAATGTGAATTTGCCATCGATATCGGTGATGGTTCCCTCTTTTGTCGATTTGTCGATAAGACCGGCTCCGATCAGCGGTTCGCTCGTTTTCTCGTCAAATACATGTCCGGTCAATATTACTTGCGCAGACGCTGTAAATGAATACGAAAGCAGAGCTAAAAAAATGACGCTCCCTCTTGTGATTGATACTGAATAATTCTTCTTTCTGAAAAAATTAATTATTTTTACCATGGATAAATTGATTTTATCAAGAGCACTTCCGATACCAATTGCCGTCGGAGGAGGAAGTGTTCGTTTTGAATATGAAAATATACACTCTCTGAAGTTGCCCGATGAAGTAGCAACTATTCAAATAAATGTTTGATGAATAAGAAAACTGAGGTTCTTATGTTGCGTGGGTTATAGGCAACACATTCGCATTCGGTACATGCAAGAGTTGAAGTCAAAAGACGAAGCGTTTAAGATTGCTTCGAGGAAGAAGCTTTCTTTAGTTTGGAATATTGAATATTTAGAAAATCGGATCATTTTGCTGTCTTATTTAACTGTCGTAATTCTGATACAAAATAAGTGAATAGAAATAATCTGCCAAATACCATATATGTGGTATTTTGTAGTTCTGGAAAGAGAGAGAAGACCAAAGGATAAAAAAAGGTTATAATTATGGGACGATTACTATCATTGATTTTGTGCTTATTTCTGATTCAGAATGCCTTGTCTCAGAAAGTTGCGTTTGGGGTTCTTGATTCCTGTGGAAATGTTGTTGTTCCTCTTGAATATGAAGACATTGAATTCGATTATTTTCACACTCAGTATTTAGCGAAGAAAAACGGTAAGTGGGGAATCCTTGATTCGGTGGGGAATGAGAAGATCCCATTCTTATATGAGAAATTGAGAGTCGGCAAATATATAACATATCGGTTAGATAACGATACCGAAGGTCTTATGGATTTGGATGGAAATATATTGATGTCTCCGCTGTATGAATCTTTGTGCGTCTTGGATTCCGGGCTGATTGAAGTTCGAAATGCAAAGTTTGATTCGTGGGGTGATAATAATACGTCAGGTATAATAAATATGCAAGGAGATACGCTTGTTCCTCTTGAATATGAGGCGGTTTATCCGATCTCAAATGAACGTTTTATTGTACGCAAACAATATATAACACCGAAGAGATTTTCATTAGAAGGACTGATTGACAGACAAGGTAACGTTATCATACCCTTGGAGTATACTGAATTGTATAGGAGCGAATGTGGAGACTTTGTGTGTGGAAAGTATGAAATGGGTAATGATGAAAATGGAGTGTTGATAGGGCTAGTGAATGAGGAGTATTCTATATTAACGTCAACTCTTGAAAAACGAAATAAATTCGAATATGAAGAGATAAATTATGCGGATGATACAATTGCTGTTGTCAAGAATAATAAAAAATGGGGTATCATAAAACTTGATGGAAATGATAGTCCGTTTTTACCATTCGAATATGATGAAATTGAAACTTATAGAGCAGGTGAGGGGATGGCAATTGTTAAAGATTCGTTGTGCAAGAAGGCTTTGTTGTCTAATGGTAGGTTTGTAACGGACTTTGTATATGACGAACTCGATCTTATTAGAAATAGTTTTTCTGATAGTTGTCGATTTTTATATTCTGTTCAGAAAGAAATAATAAAAGATGGAGAGAGTTATAATATGGTGGGGATTATTAACGAAAAAGGTGAAACTGTATTTCCGTTCTTATATGATTCTCAGGATATATCCACAGATGATATTGTGCCTGTTAATGATAATGCTTTTATAATTGAAAAAGATTCTGATGGCGACAGCCGCTATGATATCCTATATGGGATTGTTGATAAAGAGGATAAAACGATCTTTCCGTTTGATAAACAAAAAATTCAGACTTATGCAGAACGTCCATTTATACCATGGGGAGTGCCACCAACACAATCTTCGATAAGTTGTTCAATGTATATCTCATCTCGTTTGCCGATAGATGAAGTGTTGATAAAGAAAGATGGTTTATGCACAATCATGAATATAAGGACAAATAAAACTATTATTTCAGGTTATCCTCAAGTTATTGAATACCACAATGGGAAATATATAGTAGGGCAGAATATCGAAAATTAACCTGTTCTTATCAATGTCGGCTTTGTGCGATGCTTTATCGCCGCAGAAAAACACTACCTTTGCAGAGACAATAAACAGATAGAAAAAATATGGATATAGAGGTCTTTACAATGGTTCTTTTTTTAGGGGCATGTCTTGCCGGACTGATAGGATCATTAACCGGACTTGGAGGAGGAGTGGTTGTCATTCCTCTTCTTACATTAGGATTCGGGGTAGATATGCGATATGCTGTGGGGGCCGCACTTGTAACCTCCATTGCCAGCTCGTCGGGAGCGGCAGCGGCATACATCAAAGAAGGGATAACGAATATCCGTATCGGTATGTTTCTCGAAATAGCCAGTACGGCGGGGGCAGTTGTGGGAGCCATAATAGCGATGCATCTCGACAAAATGTATATCGCCATCATCTTTGGTGTGATACTGATGTTCTCCGCAATACGTTCCATAACGAACAAAAATCAGCATACCGACTATGCTGCACCGGGAGACAAGTTGGGCGAGAAACTGAAACTTAATGGCTCTTTTCCTCAGAATGGAGTACAAGTTAAATATAATGTACATAACGTTGCCGGAGGTTTTTCGTTGATGACTGTTGCCGGAGTGGTTTCGGGTCTGCTCGGTATCGGTTCGGGTGCATTGAAGGTATTGGCTATGGACACGGCAATGAAGATGCCATTCAAGGTGTCTACGACAACAAGTAACTTTATGGTTGGAGTAACGGCTGCCGCCAGTGCGGTGGTCTATCTACAACGAGGATATATAGATCCGGGATTAGCTCTGCCTATCGTTGTCGGAGTTCTTTTGGGTGCGTTCTTCGGTTCCAAGATTCTGCCGAAGGCGAATGTGAGTAGATTGAGGTTGCTTTTTAGTGTAGTGATATTTTTATTGGCGATCTCGATGATATATAACGGAATAACAGGTAAGTTGTAATGGCAAATATATTTTCAAAAGCATATTGGACTCAAAAAGATGTAAATCTGATTATGGGCAAACTGCTCCGTTACGGAGTCGTCAGTTCGTGCGTGATTACTCTTATCGGGGGAGTGTTCTACCTCATTCAGCATCACGGCGATAGCATGGATAAATATAAAGCCACCGATGTGCCGAACTCGATGTTCGGTGTCGATGACTTTTATCGCGAATTGACGACTATCATACCTCGCGTGCTCACATTAGATGGTGCGGCAATAATACAATTCGGAGTATGTGTGCTGATTGCAACACCTATTATGCGTGTTGCCTTTTCGGTTATCGTTTTCCTTGTCGAGAAAGATTATTTATATGTAACAATCACGTTGATCGTTCTGTGCGGAATTCTTCTCAATATGTTTTTAGGATTGCATTGAAAACTGTTCAACCTTCATCGTTACCCTTAATTTTCAGATGCACTGACTCTATTCCCCTCTTACGCTTTTAGCCTTGAATGCCATTGCGTAGAAGCGAATCTGTTTGATCATCGAGACCAATCCGTTCGAACGGGTAGGAGACAGGTGCTCCTTCAATCCGATTTTTTCAACAAAATAGAGGTCTGCACCTAATATTTCATCGGGAGTTCGACCCGACAGAACTTTTAACAGTAGAGCTATGATGCCCTTTACGATAACCGCATCGCTGTCGGCAGTGAAAACAATTTTGCCGTCTACGCTATCTGCCTGAAGCCACACACGGCTTTGACATCCTTCTATCAGGTTATTTTCTGTTTTATGGATGTTGTCTAATTTGTTTATAGAATTTCCTAAGTCGATGAGTAAAGAATAGCGATCCATCCAATCGTCGAACATCGAAAATTCTTCTATTATCTCGTCTTGAATTTCGTTTACAGTCATCCGTTATTCCCCTTTTTCGGTATATATAACTTCGAGCAGTGTTTGTCCTACAGCCTTCATTGTTTCGGGGCTGATGTTGCTCATGTCATCTCTCGTTGTATGCCAATGCTCGAAGAAACTTTCGTCTTCGGTTTTGTGTATGATATTTATACTTGGTATTTTTCTTACTTCATTTACAGGAACATGGTCGTCGGTAATGGCTCCGCCTTTTGCATTGGGGAAGAAATGACCATATTTTAATCGTGAGGCAGTGCTCCATACTTTTTCTACTGTCGATGGTGCGTAATGCATCGAATATTCTTCTTTCGAAAACCGCGCATTCTTGGCTCCCACCATATCTAACAAGATACCGTATTTGGCACTGTAGTCGGGTGTATGCGGATTCTTAGCCCAATATTGAGATCCTAAACACCATGATTCGGTTTCGGAATATGCACCGTAATCTTCGGCATCGAAGAATATGATATCAACACCTACTTCCGGCATCTTACTCTGCAATACTCGTCCTATTTCGAGCAGAACAGCTACTCCGCTGGCTCCGTCATTTGCGCCTAATACGGGTTGAGTACGTTTCGCCTTGTTGTTGTCCTGATCTGCAAATGGACGCGAATCCCAATGTGCAAACAGCAGTATTCTTGTGCTCTTATCTGTATTGTACGACCCGATGATGTTTCTTGCGTTGAGTTGCGTTCCGTCATATGCCGTAAGCACAGCTTTTTGTTCTATCACTTCTGCTCCGAAGTTTTTGAGTTCCGACACAAGATAATCGCCACAGTTGATATGTGCCTGACTATTTGGAACACGAGGTCCAAAATTAACTTGTTTCGAAACAAAGTTGTATGCGTTGTCTGCATTGAAATCCGGCGACACTCGTTGATATTTATTTGTTTCGGGTTCTTTGTTCGCCTGTTGTCCTTTGTTGTCGCAAGCCGTAAGAAGGCATAAAAAGGCGACGAAAGATAAAATTAGTTGTATTCTCATGCTGGTATTTTTTTATATCTGCAAAGATATGAATCATTAACGAAAAAACCGTATATGTTGAAATATACGGTTCTTATCTTTATTTTTTTTGACTATGCGTCAATTTTGGCGTATGTTGCGTTTTCTTCGATAAATTCGCGGCGAGGAGCTACGTCTTCTCCCATTAGCATGGAGAATACATGATCGGCTTCGGCTGCATTTTCTATCGTTACCTGGCGCAAAGTCCGGTGCTCGGGATTCATGGTTGTTTCCCACAATTGCGAGGCGTTCATTTCTCCAAGACCTTTATACCGTTGCGTATTGATTGCATTTTCGTCACCATTTCCGTATTTGTCGATGAACTCGCGGCGTTGTCTCTCGTCCCAACAGTATTCTTCTGTTTTTCCTTTTTTGCACAAGTAAAGTGGTGGTGTTGCTATATAAATATAACCTCTCTCCAACAACGGTTTCATGTGGCGGAAGAAGAATGTGAGAATCAGTGTCGCAATATGGCTTCCGTCTACGTCGGCATCGGTCATGATAACAACCTTGTGGTAGCGTAGCTTGTCGATATTGAGTTCTTTGGAGTCTTCTTCTGTTCCGATGGTAACGCCCAAAGCGGTGTATATATTTTTTATTTCCTCGCTTTCGAGCACTTTGTGTTGCATCGCTTTTTCTACATTCAGAATCTTACCTCTGAGTGGAAGAATAGCCTGAAACATACGGTCGCGTCCTTGCTTGGCTGTACCTCCTGCCGAGTCCCCTTCGACAAGGAATATTTCGCATATCGAAGCATCTTTACTTGAGCAGTCAGCCAGTTTGCCCGGTAGTCCGCCACCTGTAAGTGGCGACTTACGTTGCACCATTTCTCTTGCCTTACGTGCTGCTGCGCGAGCGGTTGCTGCTAATATTACTTTTTCTACAATTATTTTGGCGTCTTTCGGGTGCTCTTCGAGATAGTGCCCTAAAGCTTCGCCGATAGCCTGATCGACAGCTCCGATAACTTCGTTGTTTCCGAGTTTAGTTTTTGTCTGTCCTTCAAATTGAGGTTCAGCAACTTTGATCGAAATAATGGCAGTTAGCCCTTCGCGGAAGTCGTCTCCACTGATCTCCACTTTCACTTTTTCTAAAAGTTTAGAGTCATCAGCATATTTTTTCAGAGTACGCGACAGTCCTCGTCTGAATCCCGTGAGATGTGTTCCTCCCTCGATGGTGTGTATGTTGTTCACATACGAATATACATTCTCGTTGTATGATGTATTGTATGTAAGAGCTACCTCAACGGGGATTCCCTGTTTTTCGGTAACGATATGTATCACATCGCTTATCAGGGCTTCTTTTGATGAGTCTATATAACGCACAAATTCTTCGAGCCCTTTCTCTGAGTAGAAGTCGTCAGACTTATAGCTGCCATCTTCTTTCTTGACACGTTTGTCTGTCAGCGAAAGGCGCACACCCGCATTGAGGTATGCAAGTTCACGCAGACGCGAAGCTAATGTTTCGTACTTATATTCAGAAACGATGAAGATAGACATGTCGGGTTTGAATGTTATTGTGGTTCCCGTTTTATCCGAGTCACCAACAACTTTCAATTCGGTCATTGCTTTTCCGCAAGAATATTCCTGCATATAGATTTTACCGCCACGATGGATCTCGGCACGCAACAGGGTAGATAGCGCATTTACACACGATACCCCTACACCATGCAAACCTCCCGAAACTTTGTAAGTTCCTTTGTCAAATTTACCTCCGGCGTGCAATACAGTCAACACAACCTCTAAGGCTGATTTCTTTTCTTTTTCGTGGTAATCGACAGGGATACCACGTCCATTGTCTGTTACGGTGATAGAATTGTCTTCGTTGATGAAGACCTGAATGTCGGAACAGAATCCTGCCAGTGCTTCGTCGATAGAGTTATCTACAACCTCGTATACCAAATGATGCAGACCTTTTTCTCCCACATCTCCGATATACATCGCCGGTCTTTTTCTTACGGCTTCAAGTCCTTCAAGAACCTGTATGTTACCGGCTGAATACGAATCACTTGCGTTTTTTTGTTGTTCTGTCATGTTTATTTGATCTTTCTATGTAAATATCTTCCTATGTAAATCAGTTTTCTTTGTGGTTTTTCATTCTGGAAAAACCTAACAAATATACTGTTTTTTGTAGAGAGAAGCAAAAAAAAGTGATGTAATGTTGTTTCGGAATAGGAGACTTTCTGTTGTGAATAACAGACAGTATGTCAATCGAATATTTGATATTATTTCTTTCTGAATTTCTTGAAACCTGCTTTTTCGAGTCTGAGGGCAATGGCTAATGGGCGAAGTTTCATTAATATCCATGCGCCGAACATAAACTGGGGGCGTTCTCCTTTCCAGTCGGTCATGTCTAAATAATGGGAAAATTCATTTTTGTATGGATGCTCGCTTTTGAAATGCCACGGTTTTTTTCCTCCTGTGTAGTGAACGATTGCCGGATCGCAGATGATCTCGTCCAGTTCATGCCACACCTCTCGGCGTATATGACGATGTACGTGGAAAAAACCGGTCTGAACGTTCCAAGTGAGTGGAAGGAGTGTTTTTTGATTGTGAAGGACTCCATTCAGTATGTCTTGGTCTATAAATATCAATCGCTCGCGATGGAGATTCATAAACTTTAGGAGTTGCTTTGTTGTGTCATGCGTCCTCCAATAGTCTAAGTTGATGAGAAGTACGCCGCTGTTGAAATACGAATATTGTGGATCATATTGCAATCGTTGGTAATAATCAGCTTTGTTACTCCACATATCCTCCACGCAGGCTAACGCTTTTTCTGTAACGTCTGTGTTCCACAGGTCAAGGATCGGCTTGCGCACAATCAGATCGCAGTCGAGAAATAAAACTTTCGATAGCGATGCCGGCAATATCTGAGGCAGAAACAGTTTCAGATTGGAAACAATGGAAAAATGCCGAAAGTTGAGCTCCTGAAAATCTTTTAGTAACTCATCTTCCTGTACAGAATAGATATGTAGTTTCTGGCTGTATTGCTTTTCAACAACTTCTTTTAGTTGCCCGATTGTTGTTTCCGAAAAAGAAGAGCCGACGATGTGTATATCGAAGCTTTCATTTTTGTTGTTCTCAAATAGGGAAACGAGGGTGGTGATGCAAAATTTCACATATTTGTTGTCTATACAGCAAGCGATGTGCATGATTTTGTCTACCACCTTTTTATCAGTTTGTTGAGAATTTTTTTAGCTTTCAGGGAAAGCATGTGCTCCTTGTATTTTTTTTCGGAAATGAATCCATATTTCCACTGAACGGTATACTGATCGGTGTAATAGTCGAAGTAAGAAGAAGATATGCCTCCAAGTCTGAAATTAGATATTATTTCATCAACTTCTATCAACTCCACCCCTTGAGATACGCATCTGCAAATGAAGTCGTAGTCGGCTAATATCTTGGTAGATAAATCAAAAGCTCCATGTTTTTCATACACCCCTTTTGAGACGAAGAAAGTGGAGTGGGGCATCGATCCTTCGGATATGAAGGCTGCTCCGCGCCGTTGCACGTTGTATATGTGATCGCCTTTCCAAACGCGCTCAATGCCATACAGCATCACGTTTTCAGGGCTTTTTACCGTAGAGAATTTGCTCCACATTACTTCGAGAGCCTTGTCTTCATACCAGTCGTCTGAATTGGTGATGCCGACAAGTTCGCCTTTTGCAAGTGATACACCTTTGTTCATGGCATCATATACACCGTTGTCTTTTTCGCTGACAATGCGTACCGATACACCTTTTTGCTCGAAGGCGGGTATGAAACTTTTTATTCTATTTACAGTGTTATCTTTCGATAATCCGTCGATGACAATATATTCAAAGTCTGAAAAACTTTGGCGAAGGAGGGCATTTATTGTGCCGTCTATCGTCTTCTCTGAGTTGTAAGTAGGTGTTATTACTGAAATCTTAGGCATACTAAGGGTTGTTATTTTACGATCGAATGTATCCATGCTGAAATGTCGGACAGAACTTCGGGTGAAATCGTTTCTTCGATTTTCCCATATTCTTCTACACTTCCTTTGGTGCAATGCTGAAACAGGTGGTTGAGGCTCGGGTATTTCTTGATTCTTGCGTTTCGGTTTCCTGCTCTGAGTAAATCTTTCTCCAATCTGTTGAGATTGATGTTTGCATCTACTTGAATATCTTTCTCTCCATTGAGTGCCAAAACAGGGCAAGAGGTTTGCTCTACAAATCTTTTAGGATCGAGTTTTATAAAGGAGCGCATCCAGGGAGTTGTAAAACTCTTAATCGCATTCTCTATATTAGTTGCTGTTACCGAGTGTGTCGGATCGGCCGCTTGTTGTATGTCGGTATAGTGTTTCCTCAAACTATCGGCCAACGAAAGGCTGTCTGTCGAGTATTTTACAATATTATAGGCTCTTACGGTTATCGGCTCGCCTTCTTCGAGCCAATGCTCGATATCCATCCCTGTCGATTCTATCATGGCTCTGTTTTGGTACATCAATATGCTGTCTCCACTGAGAGCCGGTGCGGCTAATGTAACGACAAATGCTAAACTTTTATCTTTTGAGGCATTGATGAAACAAATTGTTCCACCTTCGCTGTGTCCGATAAGTCCTATTTTCTTATTGTTTATTTCTTTTCTCTTTTTCAGATACTCTACGGCTGCTGCTGCGTCAGTAGCGAAATCCTCAGTTGTACCGCTTGCGAAATTTCCTTCTGACTGACCAAAGCCTCTGTCATCATATCTCAATACTGCAAAACCGTTACGGGTCAGATAATCTGCAATGACAAGAAATGGTTTGTGTTGAACGATTTCTTCGTTCCGGTCTTGCGCCCCGCTGCCGGAGATCAATACTACTGCCGGAAATTTAGAGCCTTTCTTCGGATATGTCAATGTGCCGGCAAGCTTGATTCCTGCTTCATTGTTGACGAATGATACATCTTCCGAATTGTATGGATAAGGCGCTTGTGGTTCCTGAGGGCGGACGTAGCTTATGGTGCCTCTGCCCATATTGAGAGGGATGGAGACGCCTTGTTGGTGGAATGCTCCTTTTATGGAGTCTTGCACATATTTTCCTTCATACCGTATTCCGAAATCTTTCTGTTCGAAAACAACGTCTTCGTTGTTCGTGAATGTAACGGTTGATAGTGCTAAACTTTTAGCTCCCTGATCGGGGCTGTCCATTTTTCCGGTATAAGTTCCCGCTGCCGATTTTTCTATATGGAAGACTAAGCGAAACTCCATATTTCCGAGTTTCAAAGCTCCGTTCCACGAACCTGCAATGTCTTGTGCAGATAGAAGTAGTGAACAGAATAGTAGCGAGGTGAGAAACAATAATTTTTTCATAAGCTCAAAATATAATCTATTTCAACTTCCACTCCGAACCGTCTTTCCCGTCTTTTATTTCAAATCCGGCTTTGGCGAGTTCGTCGCGTATTTGATCCGACGTAGCCCAATCTTTATTTGCTTTGGCTTTTGCCCTGATGTCCAACAAGAGGTCTATGGCTTTGGAAAAAGACTCATAGTTGCCCGAGTTTCCACCTTTCGTCTGATCTTGTATTCCTAAAATGGAGAAGAGGAAAAGGTCGAAAACCGCTTTCAATTCGTCTATGTCGTCTTGGGTTAGAGTCGCTTTTGCGTCAGCTGCTGAGTTGATCGTGGTCGCAGCCTCGAACAGGTGCGATATAACAATTGCCGAATTGAGATCATCGTTCATCGCGTCATAACATTTTTGGCGAAGACCCTTGATGTCGGCGGAAGAACTTGCAGCCGGACTGATTTTGTCAATCTTGGCGTATGCATCCAATAGTCGGCTCAATCCTTTTTCTGATGCTTGCAGTGCTTCGTTGCTGAAGTCTACTGTGCTGCGATAGTGTGCTTGCAGTATGAAAAAGCGGATTGTCATAGCTGTGTATGCTTGTGTCAGCAACTTGTGCGAGCCGGTAAAGAACTCTTCTAACGTGATGAAGTTTCCTAACGATTTGCCCATTTTTTGCCCGCCAACAGTAAGCATATTATTGTGCATCCAATATTTTACAACACGATGTTTTTCGATGGCTGTGTTTTGAGCAATTTCGCATTCGTGATGAGGGAACATCAGGTCGAGACCTCCTCCGTGTATGTCGAACTCTTGCCCTAAATATTTGATGCTCATTGTCGAACATTCGATGTGCCATCCGGGAAATCCATCGCTCCACGGCGACGGCCATCTCATGATATGTTCGGGAGATGCTTTTTTCCAGAGGGCGAAGTCTACTTTGCTTCGCTTTTCGTTTTGTCCGTCAAGATCGCGGGTTGTATTCAGCATTTCTTCGATATTGCGATGCGAGAGAATGCCATAGTCGAAGTCTTGGTTGTATTTCTGTACATCGAAGTACACCGAGCCATTGCTTTCGTATGCGTAGCCATTGTCGAGAATCTGTTTGATAGATTCTATCTGTTCGATGATGTGCCCCGAAGCACGAGGTTCTATGGATGGCGGCAGTACGTTCAGCGAATCCATCGCTTTGTGATAGCGATTGGTATAGTATTGAACAACCTCCATCGGTTCTAATTTGTCTAAGCGTGCTTTTTTCGCAATTTTATCTTCCCCCTCGTCCGCATCATTTTCGAGATGACCGACGTCGGTTATATTGCGTACATAACGCACCTTATATCCTATATGGTTGAGGTAACGAAATAGTAAATCGAATGTTATTGCCGGACGGGCATGCCCTAAATGTGGATCGCCATATACTGTAGGACCGCACACATACATGCCGACATGCGGTGTATGAGCAGGTTCGAAAATTGTTTTTTCCCGAGTAAGGGTATTGTAGATGTATAATTTTTGCATGACAAAGAATCGTTTTCTTACCGAAATACAAAAATACAGTAAAAAGTCTAATTATTAGCAGTCTTTTAGAGAATAGCAATTATTTTTCGAGTAATACTTTGTCAATGAAAGAGTTTACTTCTTTGCCATGTGTTATAATCATTAAATGATCAGCTCCTTCAACAATATGAGCTTTTGTGATTTGTTTTGCCGGGAATATCTGGTCGTCTGCGCCATGGATGTGATGCAGGTGCAGGCATTCAAATTTTGGTCGCCAGTTGGTGATTTGGTGTACAGCCCACTTTATGTATAAGGGATTTGTAAACGTCATATATTTTATCTGTAAATCGATCGGTAGTTTGTATATTGTTTTGCTGAAAATATCCATGATGAATTTTGTCGCCTCAAAGACGGATGTAGGTACTAATTCGGCAAAACGAGTTTTTTCTGCCATTCTGAATAGTTTGGGTATTTCTCTTTCGTTCTTCATGGAAGATATGACGATGTTCTTGGCCGGAGATATCAGGCTGTTCATTTCCTGCATTATGATTGCCCCGAAAGAATATCCGACAAGAATAAATGGCCTTGATATGTCTATCTTTGCAGCCATCTGTCGGCTGTATTGATGGAGAGATTCTTCTTCATCTATCGGGCTCAGCCATTCGATGTATTGTTTTTCAAATCCGGTGGGTAATTTAATTCCATCGAAGATGTTGCACCCGTAGCACATTCCCGAAATGAAATACACTTTAGTCGGCTTTTTTAGTTTTAGCCGATATGCCCACTTGTTCCATATGTTTTTGATGAGTCTGATGTGTGAGTGTTTTGTGATTGGACGGTATTTAAATATTAAATTTCCAGATTTTCTCGATAGGATCGAAAACTATCGTGAACATCTCTACTGAGGGTAGATGGAGATGAGCGTATTTTGTGTTGAGAGATATTCGAGAGCCTTCTACGTGGGCGACATAGAAATTCCAATCTAAAATCTGGCTATACAGGTCGTTTGTCTTTTTTGTGTCAGTTTTTTTGATAGCCTCATTCAGATTGCTGACAGCGTCTTTTATATCAGAAGTTTCGTAGGCAGTTGTGATTTTCTGATACGAATCCATATACTTCTTTGATAACATGATCGGATCCATAATAGTGCTTTTTTAGATTTAATAATCTCTAAATATAATAAAAAGAATGTTATAGTGGAGGAAAATGAAGAAAAAAATGATGTATTGTTCCTTGTTCAAGTCGATCATGGAGTTTAGTTTTTTAGTTCCGCGCTAAACTCAAGAGTTTTTATTTCAAAATAACGTTTTTTAGTCTCTAAAATCATATTCTTGAAAAATTTAAACAGTTACTAAATAAAAAGAATGTACTTTTGAAATAAATTAAAATGGATATAGAAATGCAACATAACAGCATTATAGCGGCTATATCTACGCCTCAGGGTGTGGGTGGTATAGCTGTTGTAAGATTGTCGGGGGTAGGGTGTATTGCCTTTGTCGATAAATTTTTCCGATCGCCTCGGTCTAAAAGATTAGAGGATCAGTCTGCGAATACCATTCATTTTGGATCTATTGTAGATGGAGATGAGATTGTGGATGAGGTGTTGGTTAGTGTTTTTCATGCTCCTCATTCTTTTACCGGAGAAGAAAGTGTAGAGGTGGCCTGTCATGGCTCGGTATATATTCAACAGCGCATATTGCGGCTTTTTATTGATAATGGAGCCTCGTTGGCAAGGGCAGGAGAATTTACTCAACGGGCATTTGCTAACGGTAAGATGGATTTGGCGCAAGCCGAGTCGGTTGCAGATCTCATAGCTTCTACGTCTGCGGCGACACACCGCTTGGCATTAAATCAGTTGCGTGGAGGGGTAAGCTCAAAATTGTCTGTGTTGAGAGAACAGTTGCTCAATTTCACATCGTTAGTCGAACTTGAGCTTGATTTCTCGGAGGAGGATGTGGAGTTTGCCAATCGTGATAATCTGAAAGATTTAGCACAAGAGATCGAAAAGCATATTGATGCGCTTGCTGATTCCTTTCAGGTTGGGAATGCTATTAAGTCGGGGATACCTGTTGCTATTATTGGGGAAACGAATGCCGGAAAGTCAACGTTGCTGAATGTACTCTTGCAAGAAGAAAAAGCTATCGTCTCCGATGTACATGGTACTACGCGCGATGTGATTGAGGATACATTAAGTATAGATGGCATAATGTTTCGTCTGATTGACACAGCCGGAATCCGAGATACGGCAGACGAAATAGAAATCATCGGCATAGAGCGCACCTTTAAAAAATTAGAGCAAGCGTCAGTCGTTCTTTGGTTAGTTGATGCAACGGCAAACGAAGAGCACATAAGGGATGTTGCCGAAAAGATATTGCCTCGCATAACAAATCAGAAACTGATATTAGTATTCAATAAAATAGATGTTGTTGGGTGTGGTGTGGTAATGGATCGGCGTCGTAGCGTGTTGGAAAACGAGATTCCCGATCGGGTATTTATATCTGCTAAATATGAAGAGGGTGTATCGGATTTACGAAACAAACTGATAACGGCAGCCAATATACCTGAAATAGGAGAACAGGATGTGATTATTACTAATATTCGGCATTATGAGGCTTTGCGAAAAGCACAAAAAGCGATACAACGGGTAAGTGAAGGTTTGCAGATGGGTATATCGTCAGATTTTCTTTCTCAGGATATCCGCGAGTGTATATATTATCTCGGAGAGATAACTGGACAAATATCGACGGATGAAATATTTGGTAATATTTTCGGTAAGTTTTGTATCGGCAAATGATAACTAATCAGATTTGATAGATAATAATTATAATTAATAGTTAAGTCGCTATTTTATAGCGACTTTTTCTTTTATATTTCTACCTTTTAATATTGATGATAATGGATATTGTGGCAATTTTTATGTCTCAATTGTACCGTTTTTGTCAAAATATAAAAACGGCGCAGTTTTTGTTCATAGATTATGTATAATTGGAACACTGCGGAACACAGTGAAACATCATGGAACAAAAATAGGGAGAAATAAAGGAGAAATT
>CALNCC010000005.1 GCA_937875275.1 uncultured Dysgonomonas sp.
CTGATTACCGATGTCGGGCAGATAACCGATACGATAGTCAATTATGCCCGACGGGCAAATCATCTTGTCATAGAAGCCAACTATGATGAAGAAATGCTGCAACAAGGCAGATATCCTTATTTTCTGAAACAACGAATAACATCAGGATTGGGACACCTCAGCAATAAAAGTTCCGCCGAACTTATCGCAAATGTATACAGCGATAAGATGGAGAATGTATGGCTGTGCCACCTGAGTCAAGATAACAATCATCCCGACCTTGCCTACAAGACGGTAGAGACAGCGTTGAAGGACAAAGGAGTCATTGCCGGCAAGGATATCTCTTTACAGGTCTTGAGCCGCTACAAAGCTTCCGGACTGAAAGAACTATAAGAACAAAATATTGCGGATGACTATGGATGTGAAGATAGAACAAAGTTGGAAAGAACAGTTGCAGAGCGAATTTAGCAAAGACTATTTTGCACGGTTGACAGACTTTGTCAGAAACGAATATAAAACGAAAAAGATATTCCCTCCGGCAAAGCTGATATTCAACGCTTTCGACCACACTCCTTTCGATAAGGTAAGGGTTGTTATTTTGGGGCAAGATCCATATCACAACGATGGGCAGGCACATGGGTTGTCCTTTTCTGTGAATGAAGGGATAAAGACCCCACCATCGTTAGTCAATATTTACAAAGAGATAAAGGACGAGTTTGGCACGCCCATTCCTTCGAGTGGCGACCTTACCCGATGGGCAAATCAAGGAGTACTACTGCTGAATGCGACACTGACGGTTGAGGCACACAAGGCTGCATCGCATCAGGGCAAAGGGTGGGAAACATTTACGGATGCCGCAATTCGCCACCTTGCCGAGAAGCGGGAAAATGTGGTTTTCATGCTTTGGGGGGCGTATGCCCAGAAGAAGGCAGCATTCATCAACCCCTATAAGCACTTGATCTTAACCTCACCTCATCCATCGCCATTGTCGGCACACAGAGGTTTTCTTGGCAACGGTCATTTCAGCAAAGCCAACGAATATTTAATCGGAAAAGGGTTAGCTCCGATAAGCTGGTAAGATCCCTCATATCAAAATAAAAGGCTGAGGCAAAGTGTATTTAAGATATATGAAAATAGGCGATGCTTCATAATCTGAGAAACAAAAACGAGCCGGACTCAAAAAAAGTTCGGCTCGTCAATTATATTTACTTCGATTTCAATCAATCTTCTTTTTTCACAGGTCTATCTGGTCTCGGAGGACGAGGAAGCAATACCTTGCGTGAAAGTTTCAATTTACCGGTTTTAGGATCAATATCGATTAGTTTTACTTCAATCTTATCGCCTTCCTTCAATCCCGATTTTTCCATATCTTCAATTCTTTCCCAAGATATTTCAGAGATATGCAACAAACCGTCTTTACCCGGCATAAATTCGCAGAATGCTCCGTATGGCATTACCGAGCGAACAGTCGCTTGATACACTTCTCCTACTTCTGGAACAGCAACAATGCCTTTCACCTTAGCCAATGCTGCATCAATTGAGGCTCTGTTTGTTGCAGATATTTCAACACGACCACAGCCGTCTATTTCTTCGATAGTGATTACAGCTCCTGTCTCTTCTTGTATTCCTTGTATAATTTTTCCACCTGGTCCTATTACAGCTCCGATGAAGTCTTTCGCTATCATAAGTACCTCGATACGCGGTGCATGATCTTTCAGGTCAGCTCTCGGTTCAGCTATTGTTTCAAGCACCTTGCCCATGATGTGAAGGCGTCCTTCTCTCGCTTGGTTCAATGCTGTTTCCAATATCTCGTACGATAGTCCGTCAACCTTGATATCCATTTGAGTGGCAGTGATACCGTCTTTTGTTCCACATACCTTAAAGTCCATATCTCCCAAGTGGTCTTCATCTCCCAAGATGTCGGAAAGAACTGCAAAGTTTGTTCCTTTCTTCTCAGAGATAAGCCCCATGGCGATACCTGTTACCGGTTTTTTGATTTGTACCCCTGCATCCATAAGAGCAAGAGTTCCGGCACATACAGTTGCCATCGAAGACGAACCGTTCGATTCAAGAATATCTGAAACCACACGTACTACATATGGGTAGTTTTCCGGCAACATCGGTTTCAATGCACGATGTGCCAAGTTTCCATGACCTATCTCGCGACGGCTGATACCACGAGCCGGTCTTGCATCTCCTGTCGAAAATGGAGGGAAGTTGTAGTGTAACAAGAAACGTTCCTTTCCGTTGTTAAGTACATCATCGATGATTTTCTCATCCAATTTTGTACCCAAAGTAACTGTTGTCAACGATTGAGTTTCTCCACGAGTGAAGATTGCCGAACCATGTGCTCCCGGCAAATAGTCGATTTCGCTCCAGATAGGACGAATCTCAGTAGTCTTACGACCATCGAGACGCTTGCCTTCGTCAAGGATTGAACGGCGCATCGCTTCTTTTTCTACATCGTGGTAGTAGCGACCGATAAGCGATCCTTTTTCAGCAAGCTCTTCCTCTGTTAGTTGAGCTTTATATTCTTCTACGATTGCAGCAAAGTTGTCGCTACGTTCGTGTTTGTTTGTATTGCAAGATGTTGCCACAGCATATGCTTTGTCGTAGCATTTTGCCCAAATATCTTTTTTCAGATCTTCGTCGTTAACCTCGTGGCAATATTCTCTTTTTACAGTTTTGCCACATTCTTCCATCAATTCAATCTGTGCCTGACACTGAACTTTGATAGCTTCGTGCGCAACCTTGATAGCTTCGAGCATTTCTGCTTCCGAAACTTCTTTCATCTCTCCCTCAACCATCATGATGTTGTCCATTGTTGCTCCCACAACGATGTCCATATCTGCCTGTGCAAGTTGGCTGAATGTCGGGTTTATAATAAATTGTCCATCAACACGTGCTACACGAACTTCCGAGATAGGTCCATTAAACGGTATGTCTGATACAGACAATGCAGCAGATGCTGCCAAGCCTGCTAATGCATCAGGAATATCCTCCCCGTCAGCAGAAAACAGAGTTAGTGTAACAAACACATCTGCGTGATAATCGTCCGGAAATAAAGGACGAAGTGCACGGTCGACAAGACGGCAAGTCAATATCTCGTAATCAGATGGACGAGCTTCTCTCTTTTGGAATCCACCGGGGAAACGTCCATTTGCAGAGAATTTCTCTTTATACTCTACCTGTAAAGGCATAAAATCAACATCCGGTTTTGCATCTTTTGCGGCACACACAGCGGCAAGAATCATGGTGTTGTTCATTCTCAACATCACAGCTCCATCTGCTTGTTTCGCCAATTTACCGGTCTCAAGAGTGATAGTCCTTCCATCACCCAACGCGATACTCTTTGTAATCGGTTTAATCATAATACATTTATCTACTTTAATTTTCGTGCATAAAGGTAAGTAAAGTTTTTGGAATATAATTTATTTAGCGGAGAGGCGATTGAATAGACAAGAGTAATTTTTTGTGCAGCGAGTGTCTGTCTAATATTAATTGCTTTAGAACTAAGTAATTACGCATCGCTCATCTTCGCGAATAAAGTTGCAATCGATTGATAATAAAGATAGTATCCTCGCCGTAAAGATAAAGATATAAATTTCTTATAATACCTTGTCTTGAACACATTTGCCTTTTCAAAATCAGAAAAATAGTGCTTATTATGTGTGTCGAATACTTTTTTATTGATAGAGCGAAATTATTCCTTTCACTAAAGAGATAACATTCATATATTTGCATTGCGATTAAAGCCTCTCTTATATGAAAATAAGACACCTCAGATATTTTATTATTGCAATCTGCCTTATTGCAACGGGATGTAGTACAACGAAAAACATTCCGGAGGGAAGCTATTTGCTCGATAATATTGAAATACAAACAGACAACAATGTGAGGACAAGTACCGAACTGATTTCGTTTATCAGGCAACAACCCAATTCGAGCTTGCCAATATTGGGAAAGGTGCGACTGAAAACATATAATCTTGCGGGAAGCGATTCGTCTTGGGTAAACCGTACAATGCGAAATTTGGGAGAAACTCCGGTTTTGTTCAACCCTTCATCGGCAATTTTTTCTGCTAACCAATTGAAAAAAGAATTAGTTAATCTTGGTTACCATCAGGCCGAAGTAGACACTGTGATGAGAGTGAAGAGGAACAAAGTCTCACTCGACTATAACATCAAAACCGGAAAGCCCTATATCGTTCGCAACTATACGTACGCTGCTGCTGATACCGCAATAGCGCGAATAATGACCCGTGTACCTCTCCCTCCGATGATCAAAAGCGGAGACCGTTTCGACATGAATCTGCTGGAAGATGAACGTGCGAGAATAGGAAATACAATAATGAGAAATGCAGGATATTATACTTTCTCCAAAGAATTTGTATTCTTCCGAGCCGATACGACAGACATAGATCATCAGGTCGATCTCTATATGGATATACATATGCCGAAAGACAGTACGTCGTATCCTCGCTACAAGATTAATAATGTAACAGTCCTTTCGGGCGTATACAATATGAACAATCGTCCCGATTCTGTGCGTCGCCGTATGGCATTAGATACGGTTCAATACAGAAACATGACGATAATAAGGGGCAAAAATAAATTCCTACGCAATTCTACTATTGCCCGCAATACTCTTATTCGCAAAGGGCAAAATTATAGCGACCTGGCATTCTCTCGCACTTATGAAGCATTTAGCAGTATAGGGGCGATACAACAAGCGAATATATCTTTCGAGCCCGAACCATCAGACAGCTTGCGATTGATGAATGCGACCATAATGCTGCTGCCGGCAAATACACACTGGTTTCAGGCAAATCTGGATGGGACCAACTCGGCCGGAGATATCGGTATAGCTCCATCGGTTTCGTACAAGCATCAAAATCTTTTTAATGGCGGGGAGGTGTGGAATATCACGTTGAAGGGAGCATATGAGTTCATCATGGGAGACAATAGCAACAGCAGTATGTTGAGCCAAAACTTCTATGAATATGGTGCAGAGACGGGGATCACATTTCCACAGTTCTTATTCCCTTGGATAAAGAAAGAATGGCGCGAGCAACCATCGGCAGCGACCAAAATAAGTGTCGGATTGACAAACCAGAATCGCCCAGAGTATCAACGTCAGTTTTTCAACGCATCCATCAACTACAATTGGGTGTCGCGTTCGAGAAGATATGCCCATAGCCTCGACTTCATTGACGTCAACTATGTGCGTATGCCTTGGGCTTCGGAAGAGTTTAAGGAAGAATATCTCGACGAGGAGAAAAATCCGTTGCTAAGTGCCAGTTATAAGAATCAGCTGATAACCCGCACAGGATACAGCATTTCTATATCTAATAAGCGCAATCTGTCTTCACGCAATCCGCACACATACCTCATCAAAGGGTCGTTCGAAGTTGCCGGAGCAGTTCCCCGACTGATATCCACCATAAACGACACAAAACCGAATGATAGCGGATCTAAAGAATTTATGGGTGTTGCCTATGCCGAATATCTGAAAACGACAGGAGCTTATACACGCACGTTCAACAACAGCACAAAACATTCATTAGCCTATCATTTCGAGTTCGGGTTTGCCTATCCTTATGGCAACTCTAAGGTGCTACCGTTCGAAAGACGATTTTTCGGAGGGGGAGCCAACGGAGTGAGAGGTTGGAGCACACGCTCGCTCGGCCCGGGAGCATACAGACCATCGGCAGGCGAAGGAGCTAACTTTGTGAATCAAACGGGAGACATAAAGTTCGGTGCAAGCATCGAGAGTCGGCACAAAATTAGTGAAATGATAGAGATCGCAGGATTTGTCGATCCCGGTGATGTGTGGACAATACACAACTACGAGAATCAGAGTGGAGGGCAATTCAAGATTAATGATTTCTACAAAGAAATAGGAATTGCTTATGGTTTGGGGCTACGATTCGATCTTGGATTCCTACTCCTCCGGCTCGATACAGGAGCACAAGCGTATGATCCCAGCCAAAAAATGTCGGAACGTATAGTTATCCACAAACCCGCATTCTCGCGTATGGCTTGGCACTTCGGTATCGGATATCCGTTCTAAAACAATTGATTGAGAAAACGCCACTATGAGAAAGAAAATATTGATGGGGCATAATTTTGCCAGGGAAGGTTTTTCCGAATTGAGTGATGAATTTGAGATGATCTATCCCGATGATCGACTGTTCAGAAGGGACGATGTGCTCAATCTTATCCGCGATGCAGATGTTCTTGTTCCCAATTTTTCGTTCAGAACGGATAAAGAAATTATTGATGCCGGCAAAAAGCTGAAACTCATCAGCAATTTCGGAGTAGGGTATGACAATATAGATGTAGCCTATGCCGCACAACAGGGCATTGTGGTTACCAATACGCCACAGTCAGTATTGGAGCCTACAGCCGAATTGTGTTTTGCAATCATGATGGCGACGGCACGGCGGATTGGCTATTACAATACAAAACTGCATAACGACGAACGTGTCGACTGGGATCTGTTTGGTGATCTCGGAGTGCCGCTATACGGACAAACGCTCGGCATATATGGTATGGGGCGTATAGGGCAAGCTGTGGCACGGCGAGCCGTAGCATCGGGCATGAAGATAATCTACTGCAATCGCAAACCCTTAGCAGAAAAGATAGAACGGCAATACAATGCCCGCTATGTTGATTTCGACACTCTATTGGCTGAGGCGGACATATTATCTTTGCATGCTCCGTCTACTGCTGAGACGTTTCACTTGATGGGCGAGCAAGAATTTAAGAAGATGAAACCATCTGCTATTTTCATCAATACCGCACGAGGTGCATTGGTGGACGAGCAAGCTTTGATAGCTGCACTTGAAAACAAAGAGATATTTGCTGCCGGACTCGATGTTTATGAACACGAACCGAAGATACCTGATGCCCTGCGAAGATTAGAAAATGTGGTTCTCTCTCCACATGCCGGAACGAAAACCTATGCCGGTCGCATAGAGATGGAACGCGAAGTAGCAAAAAACATCATCAACTTCTTCAATGGCGGGCAGGTAGATCGAGTGAATTGAAAGCATGATATTTGATACGATAAATTAAGACCGATAAATATTATCTATGTCGAATAGGACGCGACCATCGTTTCATGCAACAGCCTTTTTTTTATATAAAAAGATGATTCTCAGATACAGTTCAATATTCCGTATGTTATTTAACATATAAAATAGTCGAATAAGTGTATTAAGACTTCGGGATAATTTGATATGTCTACCCTCTTATGTATCTTTGCGAGAAATTTAAATTCAAATATTTCTGGAATGGAGGCATACAAAGACTTTAAAGGTAAAAAGTGGCAAGAGAAAATTGATGTAACCAATTTTATTCTTGAGAATTATACAGAATATACGGGCAATGAAGATTTTCTTGCAGGCCCTACCAAAGGAACAACGCAGCTATGGAACAAGCTGAGCGAAATGTTCGAAGGAGAAAAAGCAAAAGGTGTTTATGACGCAGAAACTAAAATCCCTTCGCAAATCGACGCATACGGAGCCGGATACATAGACAAAGACCTTGAAAAAATTGTAGGTGTACAAACCGACAAACCCCTTAAGCGTGGTATTTTCCCTAACGGAGGACTTCGTATGGTGCAGCAAAGTCTCGAAGAATACGGATACAAATTAGACGAAAACACAACAGAAATATTTACAAAATATCGCAAAACACACAACGAAGGTGTTTTTGCAGCATACACAGACAGTATCCGTCGTGCACGAAGCAACGGCTTGTTGACAGGTCTTCCTGATGCTTACGGACGTGGACGCATCATCGGAGACTACCGTCGTGTTGCCCTATATGGTATCGACCGATTGATAGTAGAACGCCAAAAACGTTTCAAAGAGTGTGATCCGATTGTGATGTCGGACGAATTGATCCGCCTTCGCGAAGAGCTGAGCATGCAAATACAAGCATTGAAGGCTCTTAAGAATATGGCTTCTGCCTACGGATTCGATATTTCTCAACCGGCAAAGAATGCACAAGAAGCTATCCAATGGACATACTTCGGCTATCTTGGAGCTATCAAAGACCAGAACGGAGCCGCAATGAGTCTTGGGCGAGTAACATCGTTCCTCGATATTTATATCGAACGCGACTTGAACGCTGGCTTGATTACAGAAGAGCAAGCACAGGAAATGATCGACCATTTCGTGATGAAATTGCGTATTGTTCGCTTCCTTCGCACAAATGAATATAACGAACTATTCTCGGGCGACCCGGTATGGGTTACCGAATCGATAGGTGGTATGACCAACCAAGGACGTTCGATGGTTACAAAGAACAGTTTCCGTATGTTGCATACGCTATACAACTTAGGCCCTTCGCCTGAGCCAAATCTGACCGTTCTTTGGAGTGAGCGTTTACCTGAAAGCTGGAAGAAATATTGTGCAAAAGTGTCTATCGACACATCTTCGCTACAATATGAGAATGACGACTTGATGCGTCCGCAACTTGGTGATGACTATGGTATCGCTTGTTGTGTGTCTCCGATGAGAATCGGACATCAAATGCAATTCTTCGGTGCACGTGCAAACCTGCCTAAGGCACTTCTTTACACTATAAATGGAGGTAAAGACGAAAAATCGAAAGTTCAGGTATTACCAAGACACTGGGTTGAAAAAGTGTCGGGAGAATATCTTGAATTTGACGAAGTATGGGAAAAGTTTGACCGTACATTAGACTGGGTTGCCGAAACTTATGTGAAAGCATTGAATATTATTCACTATATGCACGACAAATATTCGTACGAAGCATTGGAAATGGCTTTGCATGATGTTGATATTGTGCGCACACAAGCCTTTGGCGTATCGGGACTTTCTATTATTGCCGACTCGTTTGCAGCCATAAAAGGCGGAAAGGTACGTATCATAAGAGATGCCGACGGAGATGCTGTTGACTATGTATTGGAAGGTGATTATGTTCCTTTCGGAAACAATGATGACGAAACAGACCAACTTGCTGTGGAGATCGTAGAGAAATTCATGAACAAGATACGTAAACGTAAAATGTATAAAGGAGCGATACCTACACAGTCGGTATTGACTATTACATCTAACGTTGTGTATGGTAAGAAAACAGGAAACACGCCTGACGGTCGTCGCGATGGAACTCCGTTTGCTCCGGGTGCTAATCCTATGCACGGGCGCGACACGAAAGGTGCTGTGGCATCATTGTCGTCTGTTGCTAAACTTCCGTTCGAGCATGCGAATGATGGTATATCTTATACATTCGCTATCACTCCTGCGACATTGGGCAAGAGCGAAAACGAAAAAGCAACAAACCTATCGGGCTTGCTTGACGGTTATTTCGGCAAAACAGGACATCACTTGAATGTTAATGTATTCAACCGCGAGTTGCTTGTTGATGCAATGGAGCATCCTGAAAAATATCCACAGTTGACTATCCGTGTATCGGGATATGCAGTTAACTTCGTGAAGTTGACTAAAGAACAACAAATGGATGTAATCAGCCGTACGATTACTACAAGTTTCTAAACACAGATATTATAATAAGATCGGCAGGAGACGGGGAAACTTATCTTCTGCCGTATTTTTTATTCGGAGCAGAGATGACAACAGGATATATCCACTCATTCGAGACATTCGGGACAAAAGACGGGCCGGGCATTCGCTTCGTCCTTTTCATGCAAGGTTGCCCCTTGCGCTGTCTTTATTGTCATAATCCCGATACTTGGAAAATAAATGATGCGAAATATAACCTGACTGCTGATGAGGTTTTTTACGAAATAGAGAAAGTAAAGACCTTCGTAAAAGGAGGCATCACAGTTTCGGGCGGAGAGCCTTTCTTACAACCCGATTTCCTTTTAGAGCTTTTCGCTCGTTGCAAAGATGCCGGCATTCACACTGCGGTGGACACATGTGGCTATATACTCAACGACAAGATAAAGCAAGTACTGAATCTGACAGACCTGGTGCTATTGGATATAAAACACATAGACCCAATCAAATACAAGGAGCTAACGAGTAGAGAATTAGCCCCCACTCTTCGCTTTACAGAGTATCTGAACGAGATAGACAAGCCCGTTTGGTTGCGCTATGTTCTTGTACCCGGATATTCGGACGATGAGGCAGATTTGCACAATTGGGCGAAATATGCTTCACAGTTCCACAATATAGAACGTATAGATATCCTTCCGTTCCATCAGATGGCTACCCACAAATGGGATCAGATGCAATTGGAATATAAATTGAAAGACACCCCTCAGCCGACAAACGCTGATGTAGAGAAAGCCGAAGCTATCTTTGCAACCTATTTCCCCCATCTTTTCTAAGCATTTCAGGATACTGATAAATATGCTGTAAAGCATACTTAACAAAAATTTGCACTCACATATTATGGTGGGTAGTAGATTCTTATATCTTTAGTAGAAATGTGAAACAATATTTCATATATGGAAAACGTGATTTCAAATACGGAAAAAACAGAGGAGAGTTATAAAGTTCCGAATCTCGAAAAAGGGATTGGCATTTTAGAATATCTCTCAAACTACTCGGAGGGAAAGTCGTTGCAAGACATAAAGAAGTCCTTAGATATTTCCCAGACGACAACGTATCGCATATTAAATACGCTGGTTCGTATGGAATATTTGATCTACAATGACGATACGAAACGATATCGTTTGTCTCATAAGCTGCTTTGTCTCGGATATCGCACGCTGAATGAGCACAATATGATGGAAGCTGTTTTGCCGCGTTTACGCGAATTGCGAGACTTGGTAGAGGAGACAGCATGTTTTGGCGTATTGGGTGAGAAGAAAGGAATATTTATCGAACAAGCTCAAGGCAATCACGCATTTCGTTTCGTCTTATCGCACGGCAAACCATTCGAACTCCATTGTTCCGCTCCGGGGAAAGCGATAATGGCTTTCTTGCCCAACGTATCTTGTCGGCGATATTTGTCGTATATGACTTATCCGAAATTTAATGAAAGAACAATTCTCACCGAAGCGGATTATCTCAAAGAACTTGATAAAGTTCGTGAATGCGGATATGCATTAGACAATGAGGAGGAACTGAATGGCGTAATCTGTATAGGTGCACCGATATTCAATTTCACAGGTTATCCCTGTGGCGCAATATGGATATCAGGCCCCAAAGACCGCCTGCCTAAAGAGTCAATCGCTGCATCGGCGATTCATATCAAGCGAATAGCGTTACAGATTTCTACAGAGTTGGGTTATTCTCGAAAAGATAATAAAATTCTATCATGAAGATATTATATAAAATAGCATTGATCTGTTTTGCCTGTTTTGCCGTTCTCGCATCGGCTGATGCCGGCAAGCCGTTCTATTCTACCGAAATAGCAGTAACCGCCAAAGGCGAAATTCTCCTTTCGCAGAAAGGGTCGAAAGCAAT
>CALNCC010000006.1 GCA_937875275.1 uncultured Dysgonomonas sp.
GGTTTAAAGACCGTTTAAGCACCCGGCTCTACGCCGAACTTTTCCTTGTACTTATCCTTGAAGGCATCCGGGTACTTGTCGCGCAGCATGATCAGCTTGCCCGTCTTATCCAGTTCGTCCCATGGCTTTGCCAACAGGTCGGCAAGTTCAGTCTTGCTGTCATGCAAGGCTTGATTGATTTGTACTACAACCGATCCGCGGACAGGAATGCTTGACAGGAACTTTTCAGCCTCTTCAGGGTTAGAATCATAGAGCTTGATCAGATGATCTTTGCCGTTGGCGTTGATACGACCGTCTTTTACTGCTTTTTCAACTTCACCAGCAAAGTGATTTTTCTTGCCTTCCTTGTCGGCAAGCGCCAAAGCGTCGATCTTCTGTTGCAAAGCGTCCTTTTCACCAACTAACGCCTTATTACTATCCTTTAGCGCCACAATAGCGGCAACCACAGCCTTATCGTCGGCTTTGTCAGACAGGTTCAATACTTTTAATAATTCCTCGTTCATTGTGATTTTTTGTTTATATGGTTTAATAAAATCAGAGAGTTTAATTTCATCGGACAGATCTATTTCGGTGTCGTCCTTATCGTAGAGTCGCAGAGCGTTGTTGTTGCCTCCGATAGGAACAATGGAAGCCTCACGCATGATAGATTTTATAGCGGTTGGCAATTCCTGACCCTCCAATTTGTAAGCGGCATCGTTAGACCATTCTGCTTTACGAAGCCCCACAGAAGCCATTTTTATGATTCCTCGTTCTATTTTTCCGATAATACGTTGCACTTCCTTGTCTTCATCGGCATAATCAAGAACCGCATCTGCCAGTAGCATCCCGTTCTCTTTACGAATATTCGTCCATGTGCCTATCGGAAGCATATAGTCTTTGTGAAAATAAAACATGATGGGGTTTCGCTCAAATTGAGAGAGGTCTATGCCATCAGGTAAAACCCGGAAGCCATAAGTCGTAATGGTGCCATCCAACAATATGAAAGGAATCGGTTTTTTAGAATCGGTCTTTGCCATTTTTCTTCTGTTTTTTCAGCAAAGTAATAGTGCGGAAACACCTGTTCCAAAGAACCTTTCAAGGGTTGTAACAATTATTACAACCCTTGAAACAATTCTTTTTCGGCGACTGTTTGCGCGGTAGCTTCGCAGTAAAAAAGATGGCAAAGAAGCTGAATCCGGAGCAAACGAAGACAAGACGTGGGTAGAGATCGCCGAGGTTGTTGGATATACACCTGTATCAGTAGGCAACTGGGCAAAGGCAGGCTGCTGGAAAGACCTGAAAGAAGCACTGGCAAGTACGAGCGACAACCAACTGAAAAACTTCGCCAATCAACTCAACGAGCTGAATATAAATATCAGTACACGAACGGAAGGCTCGCGTTATCCTTCATCCAAGGAGGCGGATGTGCAAATCAAGTTGACTAAGGCTATACTGATGTTCCGTGGAGAAGCGGATGTAACCGAGATATTGAAACATAGCAAACTGTTTCTGACTTTCCTGCGGGCAAATCATCCGGACAAACTCAAAGAATACGCCCTGCTTTTCGATGAATTTATAAAAGAAAGGGTCTGATATGGGCAAGGTACTGACAAACAAAGACCGAAAGGCACTTGAGGCATGGGACAAACTCGTCCGCGACATTCTCACCGAAACGGTCGTCGAAGACTTAGGCTATGCCGAGGTACAGAAAAAACGCAAGGAGCTGGAAGCCGACCCTGTGGCGTGGATATATTATATGTTCCCGAGGGCTGCGAAATATCCGTTCGCAAAATTCCATATCAAAGCCATCAAGCGGATCATTGCAAATGACGACTGGTATGAGGTACTGTCATGGTCGAGAGAGCTTGCCAAGTCGAGCACGGTATGTTTTATCATATTACACCTCGTCCTGACCGGCAAGCTGCGCAATATAATACTCGCATCGGCAACACAGGACAGTGCCGAACGCCTGCTGCGCCCCCATCGCGCACACTTGGAAAATAACGCCCGCATCAAACAGTTCTACGGCGAACAAAAGGGCAGCCTGTGGACATCGACTGAGTTTGTTACAAAGAAAGGCGTTTCGTTTATCGGCGTGGGAGCCGGCAATGCTCCCCGTGGCTCCAAGAACGACGATATCCGTCCGGACTGTCTGCTGATAGATGATTTCGACACAGACGAGGACTGCCGCAACGAATATATCGTCAAGAAAAAATGGGAGTGGTTCGAACAGGCTCTCTACTTCACGCGCTCCATGTCCGAGCCGCTACGCACAGTATGGTGTGGCAATATTATAGCCAAGGACTGCTGCATCACACGCGCCGGAGCAAAAGCCCGGGAATTAGGCAAAAGGGAGAAACCACTGGGCAATTGGGATATTATCAACCTTAGGATGGTAAATATCAACAAACCCGATCCGCAGAACGACTTCCTGTACGGGACATCTTCGTGGAAAGAAAAGAATACCGAGGAGCGTATCGATATTGTGCAGGCTCAGGTATCGGCATCGTCGGTACAGAAAGAGTGTTACAACAATCCTGTATCGGAAGGTGAGACATTCAAGGAGATTGCTTGGGGCAAAGTGCCGCCACTGAGGGCGTTTCCTTTTCTTGTGTGCTACTCCGACCCTGCACCGAGCAACAATACCAAGACGAAAGCAAATTCTTACAAGGCGTCTTTTCTGTTGGGAATATTGGAGGGTAAACTTTATATCATTACCGGATATCTCGATCGTGTAACCAACGCCGAATTTGTAGAGTGGTACTACTATGTAGACAAGTATGTGGACGGGCGCAATCAGGTGTACAATTACATAGAAAACAATAAGCTGCAAGACCCATTCTACGAACAGGTATTCATTCTCTTGTTTTCACAGGCACGCCAAAACCACAATAAGATTATTAACATTTCGCCCGACGAGCGTAAAAAGCCGGACAAGTTTGCCCGTATCGAAGGGAATCTCGAACCACTGAACAGGCAGGGCAATCTGATACTCAACGAAGCCGAAAAAGGCAACCCGCATATGCAACGCCTCGAGGAACAGTTCCTGATGGTCAACCCTCGGCTGACGGCTCCTGCCGACGGCGTGGACTGCGTAGAGGGCGGCTTATACGTAGCCAATCAAAAGATGAGCGCATTAGCTCCGAATGCTTTTGTGTTCGGGACTCGAGTAAATAACAACCGTAAATTTTAAATTTTATGACAAAAGGAATTAGCAAATTAGCACATCGGTCAATTAACACATTAAGAAAATGGCATATCCGGTTCCGGATGCGACCATATCTCCTGCACCGAGCCATACGCCAAGCAGATCGCCTATCCAAGAAGAACAACAGCAGGAGATACCGCGTATTCTTTTTCGGAGATAAATACCGCGTGTGGGACAGGTGGGATATCAAAGAGCAAAAACGGATCGGGCTGCTCAAGAAAGACAGGAAGGTCGGCGTAGACTTCGACAGTATATGTTTCTATGACACACACCGCCATGTTTATCAGTAACGAAGAGATGAAGACCCACCTGTACGCCGAGAATATCAGCGTCATACAGCGCGACGATGAGACAATACTCACCGCGGCTATACAGGGGGCGATCGTAGAGGCGAAAGGTTACCTCAAGGCATACGATCTCGACAAGGTGTTCGGTAGCATCACAGGCGAGCGCAACCCATTGCTATTGATATGGGTAAAGGATATAGCTACGTGGCATTTTCTTGTATTGTGCAACGCCGGGCATGAGTTGAAGCTGCGGCAAGATCGATACGACAGAGCCATCGCTTGGCTGCGTGGTGTACAAAAAGGAGATATAGACCCCGACCTGCCCGTAAAAGAGGATGAGAACGGAACGGGAACGGGGATAATAAAATTCGGTAGTAATCCCCCCCGGGGACAACATTTTTAAGGTCGCAGACCTTTTTGTTTAACTTAATTAGACGCTACAAGAATGTCAAAGAAAAGTTTAGTAAAAAAACCCCGCAGCGGGGATACTATCATAACGCAGTTGATCATCAAGCAGCCACAACGTTCTACCTCGGATGTCGGCACGTGGCGCAATGCGCTGCGATCTGCCGACGGCGGACGCGTGAAAACTCTATTCGACCTGTACGACGATCTGTTGATAGACCCGGT
>CALNCC010000007.1 GCA_937875275.1 uncultured Dysgonomonas sp.
AAGGACCCTCTGATTAACAGTCAGATGCTCTAACCGACTGAGCTAAGGAAGAGTATTACTCTCATAAAAGTGTGGCAAAAATAGTTCTTATTTCTGAATTATGCAATATCTTTACATGAAAAATAAGAACAAATGAGAGTATTAGGAATGGGTAATGCCCTTGTTGATGTATTGGCAGTAATACAAAACGATGATCTACTGAGAGAAATGAATCTTCCGAAAGGAAGCATGCAGCTTATAGATAAAGATAGATTTGAAAAGATATCTGAAAAAATAAAGGGATTGAATGCCGAGATCGTTTCCGGAGGATCGGCGTCGAACACCATTGTCGGCTTATCGCGCCTTGGTGTAAGAACCGGATTTATCGGTAGAGTAGGACAGGATAGTTTTGGGAAATATTACCGAAACGACCTGATAGCACACAAGGTAACCCCATTGCTGTCCGAAGTGGATGAAATATCGGGCGTGGCATCCACTTTCATATCTCAGGACGGAGAACGTACATTCGGCACATATCTTGGTGCAGCAGCACTCCTTGGCGCAGAGGATCTGAACGAAAGAGACTTTAACGGGTACGACTATTTTTATATAGAAGGATACCTTGTTCAGAGCTACGACCTGATACGGAAAGCATTGTCATTGGCTAAGAACGCGGGATTGAAAACAATCCTCGACTTTGCAAGCTATAATGTTGTCGAAGATAACCGCGAATTTTTGCTTGAGATCATACCGCAATATGTAGATATTATTTTTGCCAACGAAGAAGAAGCTAAAGCCTTGTATGATGTAACACCTGAAGAGGCGGTAGCAATGCTGGCAAAAGAAGTGGAGCTGGCTATCGTGAAAACGGGAAGCAAAGGCTCTTGGGTACAGCGAGGCGAGGAGAAAGTGTTTGTCCCGGCTCATAAGGTCGATTGTGTAGATACGACAGGAGCAGGAGACTTGTACGCATCGGGATTTATCTATGGGCTCACTAAGGGATTTCCATTAAACACCTGTGCACAGATAGGAACATTGCTGGCTGCTAATGTTATTCAGCGCATAGGAGCGAAGATTCCTGAAGAAAAATGGCAAGAGGTAATTCCTCAAATCAGCCAGATTATATTAGAAACTTGTTAAATAATAAACATATCATGATTTACGACGTTGCAATTATCGGTGGAGGACCGGCAGGATATACTGCTGCCGAAAAGGCGGGAGAAAAAGGGTTGAAAGTAGTATTGTTCGAACAGACAGCATTGGGCGGTGTATGCCTCAATGAAGGCTGTATTCCGACAAAGACGCTATTATATTCAGCCAAAATATTGGATAATACAGCATCTTCGGAAAAATATGGTATCAAAATAGACGGACAAGCGACTGCCGATCTGGCAAAGATCGTTGCCCGAAAGACAAAGATTATCCGCAAGCTTACAGCCGGGATAAAACAAAAACTCGCTGCCGCTGAGGTCTCTATCGTCAATGGTAAAGCAACGCTTGAGGGGGAAAATGCGGATAAAACAATATCTATCTCATGCGATGGAGAGAGATACAGCTCTCGAAAAGTATTGTTGTGTACCGGCTCGGAAGCAATTGTGCCGCCGATCAAGGGATTGGATGAATATTGGACGGCTCGCGAAGCTCTTAACAATAAAGAAGTACCTCAATCGCTGGCTATCATCGGAGGGGGAGTTATCGGCATCGAATTTGCCTCTTTCTTCAATAGCTTAGGGGTAAAAGTTACAGTTATAGAAATGTTGCCTGAGATATTGGGTAATATGGATAAAGAACTTTCGGCATTGCTTCGCAGCGAATATACAAAGAAAGGAATTGAATTTTATCTCAGCTCGAAGGTTGTAGAGATAAGAGGGCAGCAAGTCGTGATTGAAGTAGAGGGGGAAGAGTGCATCGTAGATGCAGAGAAAATACTCCTTAGCACAGGACGCAGACCCGTAACCGAAGGGCTTGGACTTGAAGCTTTCAACTTAGAACGCTTCGGACGAGGACTCAACGTAAATGAATATATGCAGACAACACACCCATCAATATACGCTTGCGGAGACGTAACCGGTTTCTCGTTACTGGCGCACACTGCTGTGAGAGAGGGCGAAGTTGCCATAAATCACATAGCAGGCAAAGAGGATGCGATGAGCTATAAAGCTATTCCCGGAGTGGTATATACAAATCCCGAATTTGCGGGAGTTGGCAAAACCGAGGAAGAACTTACAGAGAAAGGCATTGCCTACGAGGTACACAAACTGCCTATGGCATTTTCCGGTCGCTTCGTTGCTGAGAATGAAATGGGGAATGGCATATGTAAGATATTGACCAATACTTCGGGCACAATCATCGGTTGCCACATGCTTGGTAATCCGTCATCGGAACTTATTGTGATTGCCGGTATTGCAGTCGAGAAAGAGTATACCATAGAGGAGTTTAGTAAGATTGTTTTCCCTCATCCTACGGTAGGAGAAATAATACACGAGGCCTTGGGCGTTTGACCGATTTGAACATATTGCGAGATCCCTTGTTTAACATAAACAAACCTAAAAGAAAGCAGATATGGAAGCATATAAAAACAATCCGATGAGCGGAAAAGAATTGACGGAACTGAAAGAATTGAAAAGAAAAAACCGCCGCAGAAATGCTTTTTTGCTGCTCACTGCATTACAGACAGGGGCGATGTTGATAACATATTATCTTGGGCGTTCGCATAATAATAATAAGTAGTTTTTGTATAGAAAAGTAATAGATATTCAGCATAAAATGAATTTGAAATTTTTGTTTTGTCTTGTTTCATTGTCCATCAGTTTGTTTGCTTATGGTCAGGATGCACGTGCCATTTTAGATAAAGCTTCGGAGACATATAATAAGTCGGGAGGTATAACCGCACAGTTTACATTAGACGTGAAAGATGTCCGAAACAAGATGACATACAGCTACGATGGCAGTATCAAGATGAAAGGGAACTCATACCGAATGGAGATACCCGAAGGCATTACGTGGTTTGATGGAGAAACACAGTGGGTGTATATGTCCGATTCGGAGGAGATTACAATCAACACACCGGACGAGAACGAACTGGGAGGAGTAAGTCCTGCTGCCTTATTCAATGTATATAAGACAGGATATAACCTGAAATACAAAGGGATGAAAATCGTTGAATCCCGAAGCGTCCTCGAGGTGGAGATGACTCCGACCAAAAAATCGGATTTTTCTAAAATTATTATACTATTAGATAAAACGACAAATCTGTTTTCTAAAATTACGATTGTTGATAAATCTGGTATAGAAAACATTGTATCTATACGAAATATGAAAACGGGGGTTGACCTTCCCGATAGTGTATTTTCCTTTCCAAAGGACGAATATCCAGAGGTCGAAGTCATCGATTTGAGATAAGGATTTCTTTATAGATATTATAGATATGTAATTACCTGACTTAATATCTATAGTAATGCATTGTGTATCAATTAAGTATGCGGGTTGCGTCTCGTTGATGGATTTATGATCTACATAGCGAGGGTTATTTTCGATGATGATTATATATAAAATCTATATATTTGCATTAAATATAAATTTAAACAATAAAATATACACTTATGAGTGAAAGAGTACGCTGCCTTATTATTGGCTCAGGTCCCGCAGGTTATACTGCTACTATTTATGCTTCTCGTGCAAATTTAGATCCGGTTCTGTATGAAGGGATACAGCCGGGCGGACAATTGACAACAACCACCGAAGTGGAAAATTTCCCGGGTTTCCCCGAAGGAATAACCGGCACGGAGCTGATGGAGATAATGAAAAAACAAGCCGGACGTTTTGGTGCAAATCTACGCAACGGAATTGTTACAGATGTCGATCTCAATGCTTCTCCAAAGAAAGTAATCATAGACGGGAGCAAAGAGATTGAAGCCGACACGGTTATTATATCGACGGGTGCAACAGCGAAATATCTCGGCATCCCCGATGAAGTGAAATATGCCGGAATGGGAGTTTCTGCTTGCGCTACATGCGACGGATTCTTCTATCGCAAGAAAGTGGTGGCTGTTGTAGGTGGTGGTGATACCGCTTGCGAAGAGGCCATCTATTTGTCAGGGCTTGCCAGCAAGGTTTATCTGATTGTCAGAAAACCATTCCTGCGTGCGTCTAAAGTTATGCAAGACAGAGTTGCTGATAATCCGAAGATAGAAGTATTGTTTGAGTCTAACACTCTCGGTCTGTTTGGCGATAATGGTGTAGAAGGCGCGCATATAGTGAAGCGTAAGGGCGAAGCTGATGAAGAGAAATTTGATATCGCTATTGACGGTTTCTTCCTTGCTATCGGACATACGCCGAACACAGCTTTCCTAAAAGGTCAGATTGAGCTTGATGAAGCCGGTTACATCGCAACAGCAGGCGACAGACCTTTGACGAATATAGAAGGGGTATTTGCTGCGGGGGATGTGGCTGACCCAACGTACCGACAAGCAATAACTGCTGCCGGCAGCGGATGTAAGGCTGCTATTGAAGCGGAAAGATATCTGGCAGAAAAAGGATTGTAAAATTTACTTGAAGATAGAAAAATGTAGGAAAACGATTTTCGTTTTCCTACATTTTTTTGTCCCACCCTACTCAAAGAACGCATCCACTTATTGAACCAATGATGGCGGAGCAGATTCTGCACTTGCCGCCCAATTCTTACTGGGAGTCTCGCCCATCACAAAAGAAAGAGTTCCTCCGCGCATGATGTCATCGTGCATGATGTACGCTTTGTTATAGTCTTTTCCATTCAATTTGGCCGACTGTATGTATATATTTTTGTCCGATGCTCCTTGAGCTTGAATAGTGAATGTCTTTCCATTCTCTAAAGAAATTGCTGCTTCCTCAAACGTCGGACTGCCTATCGCATAACAAGGCATTCCCGGACAAACAGGATAAAATCCCATCATGCTGAATACCAACCATGCCGACATCTGCCCGGCATCCTCGTTTCCGCAATGTCCGTCAGGAGTAGTAAAATATTCACGATTGATGATTTCATGTATCCACTTTTGGGTTTTCCAAGGCTCTCCGGCATATGTGAAAAGATAGGGGATATGATGCCCCGGCTCATTTCCATGCCAATAGTACCGCCCATCGAAGAATGTATCCAACCTGTTGACAAATCGCTCCTTGCCGCCCATTTTATCGATCAGCCCTGCCACATCTTGCGGAGCATACCACGTATAATGATAGGGTGTTCCTTCGCAGATGAAGGAAGCAAATTCGTTCGGGTCAAATTTTTCTATCCACCGACCATCGGCATATCTCCCACGTGCATATCCCGTTTCAGGATCAATTACATTCCGATAGTTTTGCGCTCTTTTTATCAGCGCCTCGTAATCATCCTTCTTCCCTAATTTCTGTGCCACCTGTGCCAATACATAGTCATCGTAGGCATACTCTAATGTGCGCGATACCTGTTCCCGCTTGTGGAAAGCATCTGATACCTGATCTTCCAACGGTATATAGTTATATTTCAGATAAGATTCTAACGCTCTGCGCCCTTTACCATCGTGGTAGCTGACAAGGTCGGTATTGACTTCGAATGCATTTTTACGCATTATGGTATATGCCTTCTCGTAATCGAAGCCTTTTACGTCTTTCATTATTGCATCGCCCAACATAGAGATAGCATGATCGCCAATCATTGCCGCTGTATAGCTGTTCCATGATGGGAAAATGGGAAGCCAGCCACCCTGTTCGCCCTTTAATAGCAAGGAATTAGCCATATCCTTGGTTTTCTCTTGTTCGAGGATCGTGAGAAGCGGGTGCAGGGCACGATAGGTATCCCAAAGCGAGAAATCGCAATAGTATGTGCCATTCCCAATATTCATTATTTCTTTCCCCGAATCGAATTTCGGGTACGACCCATCAACATCGCTAAGGGTTCGTGGCAAAAAATGTGTGCTGTACAGAGCGGTATAAAATTTTGTTTTTTGTTCTTCTGTCCCACCTTTTACAAGTACTTTGTTTAGTGCCTTATTCCATGTGTCAGACGATTCTTGTCTAACTTTGTCAAAGCCACGCGAACCAATTTCAGACTTCAGATTTTTCTTCGCTTTTTCGAGGCTGGTGAAAGATGTTCCTACTCGTGCCAGAACACTCTCTTTCTTAGAAGCAAGTTTTACCCATGCGCCAACCTTAGTCTTATTCCCTTTTATTTCATTCTTGTCGCTGATGAGAGAATCTCCTTCCCATACTCCACAGTCTACAATGTCTTCGTCAAACTGAATTACAAAATGTCCGCTGAATCCGGCATCTGCACCCCAACCTTGATAGATGCGATGTACGGGATTATAACCTACAATCTCGTTGTTTTCGCGGTCTACAAAAACATATCCCTGACCTTCATCGCTATTCGGTTCTACAACAATGTATCTGTCCTCCTCCTCATCGAATGTAAAGCGCATGACAGCAGATCGCGATAGCCCGGCAAGTTCTGCCTTAATTTTATAATCGTCAAGATAGACACTGTAATAGGAGGGAGTTGATTGCTCATTGTCATGGCTGAACAATGATGCTCGTTTTATCGCATTGGTCTTTAATTCTCCCGTCAGAGGCATAATGGTTACGCTACCGTAATCTTGTGTACACGATCCGTACATCCATCTGCTGGTTCTGAATCCTTGTATGCGATCCTTAAAATAATAATAAGGAGGTAGACATTTCCGCTCAGATTCTTCGGTTTGTGCCACCCAATTTGTCATGCCATTGGGAACACCAACGGCAGGCATCGTATGGCCTCGCTCTTCTGTTGAGTTCTTGTCCTTTCCTTCCACTACACGGATATCTGTTCCGATCATCGGGTTAACATATATCTCCAAATCTTGTGCTCGATTGATACACGAAGATGCGATAACGCATATTAATAACAAAGTGAGGTTTGTTTTTTTCATGATGTGTAAGTCTTAAAATGGTATTCTGATTCAGTGTGCTCGCACACAAAGATAAAAAAAAGTCGTCAGAAACCTCCGTTATTGGAAGTTTCATGACAACTTTCTATATTTTGACGATAGAACGGGTCTACCCCAAGTATCCTCTGATTATACCTCTCGAAGAAGCTTTTACAAAGTTTACGATCAATTCTGTTTCAGCTGTTTTCTCAAACGAATCTTCTATCTTGGCTACTGCGTCAGAGAAATTGTAGCCCGACTGATAGATAACACGATATATCTCTTGTATTTCGTTTATCTTTTCGTTCGAAAAACCGTGTCTTCTCAGTCCGATGATGTTGACCCCGGAATAGCAAACAGGCTCGCGACCGGCAATGATAAACGGAGGGATATCTTTTCCTAAGCGAGTTCCCCCTTGTACCATCACATGTGCTCCGATACGGGTAAACTGATGAGCCAACGTGCCGCCACTGACTATGGCGTGATGTTCAACTTCAACTTCGCCTGCCAACTGGGTCGCATTACCGATAATGATAGAATCTTTCAATATGCAATCGTGGGCGATATGGCTATATGCCATCAAGAGACAATTTGCTCCGACGACGGTTTCTCCTTTCGAGGCTGTACCTCTGTTTACCGTTACACACTCACGCACTGTGGTGTTATCGCCAATAACAGCATAGGTTTCCTCTCCCTTGAATTTCAAATCTTGAGGAATTCCGGCTATTACAGCACCCGAAAAAATCCGGCAATTGCTCCCGATACGAGCACCCGATCTCACTACAGCACCCGACATAATAAGGGTGTTGTCGCCAATCACAGTATTGTCGTCAACGAAAGCAAAAGGCTCTACGGTAACATTATTCCCCAACGTTGCGTTCGGATGAACATATGCTTTATCTGAGATATTAGACATACTTTAATTATTTGTTTTTTACGATTTGAGCAGTGAATTCTGCTTCTGATATCAATTTCTCTCCTATGAAAGTCCACCCTTTCATATTGGCGATACCTCTTCTTAGTTCCGACAACAGCTCGAGCCTGAAGATCAGCGTGTCTCCCGGAACAGCCTTGTTGCGGAATTTCACATTGTCTATCTTGAGAAAGTAGGTTGAGTATCTTTCAGCATCTTCAATCTGAGATAGTATAAATATTCCTCCTATCTGAGCCATTGCTTCGATCTGTAAAACGCCCGGCATCACCGGTTCTTCGGGGAAATGCCCTTGGAAGAATGGTTCGTTGACGGACAGATTCTTAATCCCTACAATATGATTTTTCCCTTTTTCGATGATCTTATCAACCATCAGGAAAGGGTATCTGTGAGGCAACATTTTTTTTATTGCATTCACATCGAAAAGGGACTCTATATTCGGATCGTATATTGGTGGTTGTACTTCGTTCTGTTTTATTTGTTTACGAATCACACGAGCCAACTTATTGTTGATCTTATGACCCGGACGAGTTGCAATGATGCGCCCGATTATAGGTTTGCCTATCAAGGCCATATCGCCTATAATGTCTAACAACTTGTGTCTTGCCGGTTCGTTAGGATATTGTATCTGTTTGTTGTTCAGATATCCCAGTTCATTCGCATTTTTAGAAGGAACGCCTAATAGTTTCGCTAAATCATCTAACGCATCTTGCGAAATCTGGCGTTCGTAGATAACGATAGCATTGTCAAGATCTCCCCCTTTGATAAGGCCGGCAGTCAAAAGAGCTTGTATCTCACGCACAAAGACAAAGGTGCGGCAGCTTGCTATATCTGTTTCAAAATCAGCGAGATTTTCCAATGTTGCCGATTGGTTAGGGATGAATTTAGATTCGAACTCGATGAATGAATTAACGCAGAAACGATCGTCGGGCAACAGTGTCAGCTTAGATCCGGTTTCTTCATCTATAACTTCCATTTTGCGTCTTACGATGAAGAAGTCTTTTTCTTCATTCTGTTCTTCTATTCCGGTTTTCTTAATTGCTTCTACATATTGGATAGAACTACCGTCCAATATCGGAAATTCTGGAGCATTTACTTCTATCAGACAGTTGTCGATGCCTAACGCATATAGCGCAGCCATAGCATGCTCGACAGTACTGATCGTTACATCTCCCTTCACGAGCACAGTTCCGCGTTGCGTGTTTCCTACATTTTCAGCTAATGCGTCGATGATTGGCTGATCGGCAAGATCTACTCGCTTTATTTTGTATCCATGATTGACAGGAGCCGGATTAAATGTTATGGTTATTGGCAATCCTGTATGTAATCCTTTTCCTTCAAAAGTAAAGCTACCTTTTAGGGTTTTTTGATTCTTCATACTTACTAAAACTAAAATTTATCTGATTTATTTCTTTTCTACTTCTTTTTTTAAGGCTTCGATCTCCTTTTGCAGCTGACTGATTTGCTTATACATATCGGGCAGTTTAGGGAATATGACGCTCGATCTGAAGAAGTCTTTGACCGGAATCGCCGGAGAGCCGATGATCTGTGCTCCCGATTTTATATTGCTGATGATGCCCGCTTGCGCGCCTATGCTCACGTTGTCGCCAATCGTGATATGCCCACCAAGCCCGATTTGCCCACCAAGCACGCAACTTTGTCCTATTTTTGTAGAACCTGATATGCCTACCTGAGCAGCCATTACGGTATTCGAACCTATCTCTACATTGTGCGCCACCTGAATAAGATTGTCGAGTTTAACCCCTTTGCGAATAATGGTTGCATCCATTACAGCACGGTCGATAGTCGTATTTGCTCCTATCTCGACATCATCTTCTATGATCACAATTCCGAGTTGTGGTATCTTCTTATATTCTCCGTTCTCTTGCGGAGCAAATCCGAATCCATCCGAACCAACCACAACGCCTGAATGAAGAATACAATTGCTACCTACTTTGCAGCCGGCATATATTTTCACTCCGGGATATATGATTGTGTTATCGCCCACAACTACATTGTCGCCAATGAATACCTGCGGATATATCTTACTGTTATTCCCGATCTTTGCTTTGTCCGAAACATAGGAAAAAGCCCCGACATATACATTCTCGCCTACCTCTGCGCTTTCAGCGATGAAAGACATCGCTTCTACTCCGGTTTTCTGAGGTTTCGATTTTTCGACCAAATCTAAAAGTATGGCTAATGCTGCGTAGGCATTTTCGCAACGGATGAGGGTTGCTTTTATCGGTTGCTCTGCAACAAAATCTTTATTAACCAATACAATGCTGGCGTCGGTGGAATATATGTGGTGTGTGTATTTCGGATTTGCCAGAAATGTCAAACTTCCGGTTTTCCCTTCTTCTATCTTTGAAAAATCATTTACAGATACTGAAGGATCTCCTTCAACTATTCCATTAAGTACTTGGGCAATCTGGGTTGCCGTGAAGGATATTTGCATAGGAAACTAATAATAGTTAAATTTTTCCTTTTAGGTTAAAGTGTGCGAATTAAGCAATAATTTTCCAAATATAAGCTTTTTTACTGTGAAAACATATTAATCTGCTCTTAAATACTAAATGGTTAGCACCTTAATCCATCGAGGAGCTTTACATAAAGTTCGATAGCTTCACGTATTTCCGACAACTTGATATATTCGTTTGCTGTGTGAGAACGGGACGATTGACCCGGTCCTATTTTTACCGTAGGAAAAGGCATTTGTGCCTGATCGGATAAGGTTGGCGAACCATAGGGCGATTTGCCTAAGAGTACGGCTCTTTGCACAAAGGGATTGTCGAGAGCAATGGATGATGAGTTGAGCCTGAACGAACGAGGCTTGACTTCGCATGTGGTATGCTGATCTATGATTTCGTATAATTCTTGGTTGCTATACATCTCTGTGCTGCGCACATCTACGACAAAGCTGCACTGGTCGGGAACGACATTGTGCTGTGTGCCTGCATTGATCATCGTTACAGACATCTTCACGTCTCCCAACAAGTCGCTCTTCTTGGGAAAGTGGAATGTGCGAAACCATTCTATATCTTTCATGCCCTCGTATATGGCATTGATGCCTTCCTCTCTTGCGGCATGCCCCGATTTTCCGTGAGCAACGCAGTCGAGCACCAAAAGTCCTTTTTCGGCAATTGCCGGATGCATATCGGTAGGTTCTCCCACAATGCCGAAAGTCGGAGTAGGGATATCATTGATAACCTTGCTTACGCCATCAAGCCCCGACACTTCTTCCTGGCATGTTGCAAGAAAAACGAGATTGTAACTCTGTGGCTTCGACGCGAGGATGAAAAATGCATGAAGCAGCGAAACAACACTGGCTCCGGCATCGTTGCTCCCCAATCCGTACAACGTATCTCCATCTACCTCGGGGTTGAAGGGATCTTTTGTCCATCCCGACACGGGTTTGACGGTATCGATATGCGAATTGAGAAGGATGGTCGGTTTATCCGCATCAAAATGGGGAGACTGTATCCAGATATTATTTCCCGTTCTGTTGGGTGTAAATCCTTTTTCCTGCATGTAGGCTATCAGAAGCTCTGCAACGTCATCTTCTTCTCTGCTTACGGACGGGATGCTGATCATCGTCTTCAATAGATCTTCAGCATCATAGTATATAGCGTCAATATCAAAAGTCATATTCTATGGGAATCTTAAATTAGTAAGGACAAATTTAATGTTTTCGAATAATTTTACCGCATCTTTTATTTTTATATAAACAATTAATAGTAATCGAATGTTAATTAACAAACGAAAGTTAATTGAAAGGATTCATTAAATATTTAGATTATGATTAAGACATTTTTATTTCCGAAAGCAATAAGTGATCGTACTATTTCGATATCACTATTGATTCTAAGAGTCGTTTTCGGCGCATTGTTCATGGTTCATGGATGGACTAAGTTGTCAAATTTCGATGCTACCGTCGAAGCCTTTGGGCAAATGGGAATGGGAGGCAGTATAGCTGTCTACTTTGCAATCTTCGGAGAGTTTTTCTGCGGACTGGGTATTCTTACCGGATTTCTGTTTCGTCTGGCTCTGATTCCGGCTATCATTACCATGCTTGTTGCCTTTTTCGGAGTTACAGGAATGGATATTACAGGTGGTGGCGAAATGTCTGCTTTGTATCTTGCAGTATTTGTAGCCTTATATATAACAGGTGCAGGTAAATATTCCGTAGACGGATTTGTAGCGAAAAGGATATAATAATTATTCAGAGAAATAGAGTAGAAGGATATTCTACATCCTCAAGAAATAGAGCGTTGCCTGGAACTGATGTTCCCGCAACGTTTCTGTTTTTAGCCTCTATTATACGGCGAAAGCCTTGCTCGTCTAACTTCCCTCTGCCAACTTCTATCAGCGTGCCAACAATGGCTCGCACCATATTGCGAAGAAAACGGTCTGCCTTGATCGTGAATACATAGTCGCTGTCCCCTTCTTTTGTCCATAGGGCTTCCATTATCCGGCAATTGTTCGTTTTCACGGCGGTATGCAATTTGCTGAAACTGGTAAAGTCGATGTATTCGAACAGGATGTTAGCACACGCATTCATCTTATCTACATCTAACGGATTCGGCATTCTATACTTGAAAGGATAAGTGAACGGATCTTTTCGGGTGGTAATGTAATATCTGTATCGACGCGCCGTAGCATCGAACCGTGCATGCGCATCGGGCTGTACGGGCAGTACCTTCTGTATAGCGATATCTCGCGGAAGAATGCTGTTTAGTTTACCCACTATCCGCTCGCAATCTATCGGTTCTGCACAATCGAAATGCGCTATCATCGTTCGGGCATGCACACCCGAGTCGGTGCGACCGGCTCCAACGATAGAGGTCTCTGCACGCAACAGTGTTGCCAATGCTTTTTCTATAACTTCCTGCACAGTTGCAGCATTGGGTTGGATTTGCCATCCGCAATAGTTAGCTCCATTATAGGATAAGTATAGAAAATAACGATTCATATACGATCTTGTTTTATCTTGCTGTTATGTGAAAACAGGCTTGTTTGCGCTCGTGCTTGATGTAACATCGATCCCTTTGGCGAAGGTCGTGCAGAACCTCAGCCAACACTCTTTTCAGTTTTCCGTCGTCTAATGTCCGTTCGTCTGATGTTAAACATTTCTCGAAACGTATCCACGATATGTCAAATGTTGTTGCATAGCAATGCACCGAGTTTTCACTTGCGTTTACATTCCTTCTCGATAGTTTCTTTACATCCTCATCTGTTCGTGTTATGCTCGTAACGATGGGTTTATATAGAGGCATATTTTTGCTTTTTAGTGAATCTCGGAAATTGAGCCCTATATCAGTCAACAACTTGGAGGCGACAGGCACGAGCAGGGGAATAGAATGGGTGAGTTTGTCCACTTTATATATTTCAAGTTCTTCGGGGATTCTCTCTAACTTATCTGCAAAATTGACAGTGTCTTTCCGGCTCGCCATTGGTCCTACTCCGTTTTTTGTTGCAGCTTCCATATGCAATTCGGGCAAGTCGTTGAATGCTTTGGAGTATGTTCCTGCAAATTTGGTGTACTTCTTAGGAGCGGAAACGCCATCTTCGATTTCAATATTTTCTGCCCCCGAGCGAGAGCTACATGCAAAACTGAAAACGAGTAGAGAGAATGTCAGAAAGATCAATCTTATATTTATATTCATTAAATTTCAATTATCAAGTCAATTAAAGATTACAAAAATAACATATTCTCTGCTACTATTCTAAGGTTAGAAACGAAAAGGGGGAATGAAAATCATATTATACAGCAGAAGGTCGGCAAACGACCGACCTTCTTATATTATGTGTAGGTTAGATTCGTGTAGAATTTCAATACTTCTATTTGCTAACAATCGCCATTGTGTCCGATGCAATCATAAACTCTTCGTCGGTAGGCACTACCATTACGGTAACCTTCGATTGAGGAGTGCTTATAATTGCTTCTACGGCTTGTGTCTGATTGTTCTTTTCGTGATCGAGCTCTATACCCATAAATTCCATATCCTTACAGATGATCTCGCGAGAGATAGCGTGATTCTCTCCTATTCCTCCTGTAAAGATTAGGATGTCGAATCCGCCAAGAGCTGCGGCATAAGAGCCGATATATTTCTTGATACGGTATTCGAACATATCGAATGCGAGCTTGGCTTTCTCATTACCTTGGCGCATAGCAGCTTGTACCTCACGCATGTCGGACGAAACGCCCGAAACACCTAATAGACCGCTGTGCTTGTTAACTAAGGTAGACACTGTCTGAGGTCCGATGTTTTCTTTCTCCATGATGAACGAAAGAACGCCGGCATCTATATCTCCCGAACGTGTACCCATCAAGAGCCCTTCTACCGGAGTCAATCCCATTGATGTATCCACCGACTTACCGTTCTTGATTGCCGCAAGTGACCCTCCATTCCCGATATGGGTAGAGATGATTTTTTGGTCTTCGTATGGAACTCCGAGCATCTCGCATGCTCTGCGTGATACATAGCGGTGGCTTGTTCCGTGAAATCCGTAACGTCTGATTCCGTACTTCTCGTACAGCGAATAAGGGATACCATACATGTATGCCATCGGCTCCATTGTCTGGTGGAATGCCGTATCGAATACGCCCACCTGAGGGATGTCGCCCATCAATTCTTGTACGGCATAGATGCCCGCAAGATTGGGCGGGTTATGCAAAGGTGCAATGTCGATACATTCTACAACCTTGTGAATCACTTCGTCGTCGATGAGTACGCTGCTGTTGAACTTCTCTCCGCCGTGAACAACACGGTGTCCTACAGCATCTATCTCGCTCAACGATTTGATACATCCATATTTTTCGCTGGTCAGAACGCCAAGTATATATTCTATACCCGCCTTATGTTCAAGTATCTCGCCTTCGAGAACAACTTTATCTCCATTCGGTAACGGGAACTTGAGGAAAGATCCTTTCAGCCCTATTTTCTCGATTGCCCCTTGAGCTATGACGTCGTTTGTCGCCATGTCAAAGAGTTTATATTTGATGGAAGAACTTCCGCAATTGAGTACTAATATTTTCATAATCTTAAATTAAATCGTTAGGTGCAAGCTTCTTTCCTTCTTCATCGTATGTGTAAAATCCTCTGCGAGTAGCAACACCATTTTGTTTCGAACGGTAGAGACGCCAAAGAATAGGAGATGCTTTGTATTTTTTGTCTCCGTATTCGTTAAACATATCTTCCATCAACATCACGACTTTCTCTATCCCTATAATGTCAGCAAGTTCGAAGATGCCGTATCGTTGTCCGAATATTACTTCAAACTCACGGTCTATATCTTCCAGTTTACCTACATTTTCCATCAATATCTGACAAGCTTCGTTGAGCATGATTATCATCAGACGCATACTTATCAGCCCACTGCTTTCGTGTACTGGCACGGGAATATATTTGATAAGCTTGGCAAAAAGGCTGATCTTATCCAACACTTCCTTCGAGGTGAACGTGCCGGCAACGATCTCCAACAAGCGAGCCTCGGCATGCCCTACCGGAAAATGAATGCTTACACATCTTTCTTTGTGTTCAAGATCGGCAGCAAGTTCACTGATAATAACTGTCGTTGCATTGGTTGCGATGATGGCATCGGGAGCAAGTACTCGTTCAAGGCTTTTAAATACTTCTTTTCTCAGTTCTGTACTGCGATCTCCGTTTGCCTCGTAGCGGATGCACTCGATAACGAAGTCGCAATTTTTGAGGTCATCGTAGTTCAATGTTCCCTTGATGCGTCCCATCGTACTGCGTTTTTCCGACGGAGTCAATCCCCAGTTTTCGACTTTGGTTTCTAAGCCGTCTTCTATCGACTTCAGGGCATCATTGATGCGTTCTTCGGTAACTTCGACGAATACAACATCCATCCCCGAAAGGGCGGTAAGGCTCACAACATTTCTTCCGTCGCGACCACAGCCTACTACCCCTATCTTCGAGAACAGCGATCTCTCGCGGCTTTTCGAGCTTAACCCGTAGGATTCAATAGGTTCTACTATTTCTGCCATTATATATTTATTTTTAATGATTTTCTTTGTGGGCAAAGGTAATACTTCTGTCTTCCATCCCCAAAATGATATTTACCTTAATATCAGCAATGTCATTGTCGGCATGCAGAATTTACATCTTGAAAACAGGCAATTTATCCTTTGTTGCTTTTTGCTGCAATAGCCTGATTGGCGGCGATGGCAACCATATTGTAGATATCATCTACCGAGCATCCGCGAGACAGGTCGTTGACCGGTGCTGCCATGCCTTGCAAGATAGGGCCGACTGCTTCGGCATCGCCAAGGCGTTGAACCAGTTTGTAGGCAATATTACCAACCTCAAGCGATGGAAATACAAGAACATTTGCTTTTCCGGCAACGGTGCTTTCCGGAGCCTTTTGTGTCGCTACCGAAGGCACTAATGCCGCATCGGCTTGCAACTCTCCATCTATCTTCATCGACGGAGCTATTTCTTTTGCCAACTTTGTGGCTTCGATAACTTTGTCTACTAACGGATTCTTTGCGCTCCCTTTGGTCGAGAAACTGAGGATAGCCACTTGGGGTTCTTCTCCGACTAATGCTTTTGCAGTATTGCCCGATGCAACAGCTATCTCTGCCAATTGCTGTGCAGTAGGTTCGGGTGTAACGGCACAGTCGGCAAATATCAACAAGCCGTCTTTGCCATATTGTTTTGCTTTGGTAAACATTAGGAACGCTCCGGATACGACACTTATGCCCGGTGCTGTCTTTATTATCTGAAGGGCAGGGCGAAGAACGTCTCCCGTTGTATTGCGTGCTCCGGCTATTTCGCCGTCGGCATCGCCATTTTTTATCATCAGACATGCAATGTAAAGAGGGTCTCCGGCAAGAGCCTGTGCCTGTTCGATAGTCATACCTTTTGCTTTACGCATCTCGAAAAGAAGATTGGCGTACACATCTTTCTTCGCATAATCTTGCGGATTGAGGATCGTAGCCTTAGAGATATTGCTCAGATTTAATTTCTTTGCAAGGTCTTCTATTTCTTTCGGGCATCCTATCAGCGTGATGTCTGCTACTCCTTCCGCCACCAATCGGTCTGCTGCGGTGATTGTTCTTTCTTCTGTTCCTTCCGGTAAAACGATGTGCTGCTTGTTGCTCTTGGCACGATCGACGATCTCCTTAATTAAGTCCATTATTATATTTTGATTATAGTTTTGACACCTATTGTTTTTTCTCACACAAAAGTACGACATAAAAGTAAATTATTAAAATTAATATCACTGCCCTGTTAGTCAATAAATAAGGTTCTTTTTTGCCTTGTTTTACTGAATGGTAAAAAGTCAAAAAATGTACTTTGAAGCAGTACTTCCGTTACCAATTCGTTACCTGTTTTTGGGTAATGAATTTCACAGTCAAAGATAGCAAAACAACTTGGTATTCAAGCACTGAGAGTAAATAAAAACGAGATTCGGTAATCAAATTTCGAAAACCATTTTTCTCTGCAAATCTGCCCCTCTCTTCATAGATACTTAACATTAACATAGAGCCTTATCTCAAGTATAATTTTAAGTCACAGAAGATTTTCCATAGCTTCATCTATTTGCTTGTTTTCGAAAGAATCTAAATATATCCTAGTTACCTTCTCCGAACTGTGACCTAATGATTCTGAAATGATGGAAGTAGAGACACCAGACCTTTTTAATACTG
>CALNCC010000008.1 GCA_937875275.1 uncultured Dysgonomonas sp.
ATAGGAAATATATAATGCTTAGAAGTTTCAAATATCGCATGGAACGGTTCTGTATTGAAGAACGCATATTCGAAACTTCTAAGCATTATTTATTTCCTATTATGAATACGGAAATACAGGTATGCCCAACAATTATACAGAATCCGGGATGGTAATAAACTTTTAATTAGGGGTAGGCTTTTAGTTTTTTTGTGTGTGGGGTTGTCCTATTTTGGGGCAGCCCCATATTTTTACGATATTAATGTGACACAATATGAATATATGAAGTTCTGAATTTCAAATCTCGTAATAATAAGTCATGGAGACGGAGGAACGAACAATATATTACAGAAACATCTCTTTGAGATCGTTTTATAACAACGAATTTAAAGAAATCTGTCTCGTTCATCTGTATTACAAACACAGTTAGTTTCAAAGATAAAAACACTTGATTTTACACATAAAAAAACCGATAGATTTATATCTATCGGTTCTTATAATATTTCAATATAAAACTCCAATCAACCTATATATAGGACGCGAAAACTCTCGTTCAAAAAAGATGATCTTATATAAAGAAACTCAAGATCCAATAGATGATCATTGCAATTAATGCGCTGACAGGGATTGTCAATACCCATGCTATAACGAGATCCTTAGTTACTCCCCAGCGAACAGCAGATAAGCGTTTCACGGCTCCAACTCCCATAATACTACCTGTGATAACATGGGTCGTACTTACCGGAATATGCAGCATTTCTGTAATAAACAGTGTCATTGCACCGGCTGTTTGAGCACAAAAGCCCTCTACCGGCGTTATTTTTGTAATACGGTTACCCATTGTTTTCATTATCTTCCATCCACCGCACACAGTTCCTAAAGCAATTGCACCAAAACAAACGAGCGCAATCCACTCATGATTGTTCATCATATAAGTAGCGTCGGTTCCTGCCATCCAATGAGGTAGCCCCGGTAAGTGTTGATTAACAACAAGTGCAACAGCAATAACCCCCATTACTTTCTGCGAGTCATTCAGCCCATGACCAATACTGAGCCATGCGGAAGATACCAATTGAATGTTTTTGAACCATCTCTCAGCCTTTACCGGCTTCATCCTTTTTGCCATATGCAATGTGATCAATGCAATCACATTACCGGCCACCATACCAATGACTGGAGCCAGCACGATGAATGCAGCAATCAGTCCAATAGTATGTATCGCTTTGAACCCATAGGCTGCTATTGCAGCTCCGGCTAATCCTCCGATAAGGGTGTGTGAAGAAGATGATGGTATGCCTAAACGCCATGTAAGGAGATTCCATATAATAGCAGCCACCAGAGCGGCAATCAAAACAATGGAGATTAAAGGCATTGAACCTTCAAATACACTGATATCAATTGTTTCCGATATGGTTTTCGCTACACCGAATTTCTTAAATATATATTTTGCGATAAAATATGCAACAAAGTTGAAAAATGCCGCCCAAATTACAGCCTGAACAGGGGTTAGAACCCGTGTCGACACAACTGTCGCTATCGAATTGGCCGCATCATGAAATCCGTTTATGAAATCAAATATTATTGCTAAAATGATAATGATTATAAGTATAGTCATTGTTGCTCCAAGCTTATGAATATTTGATTATTATCATTTTTACAACTTTCCCCACTGATTCTGCGGCATCGGTTGCCCGTTCCAGTTCGTGTAAGATGTCTTTCAACTTGATCACCTCTATCGCATCTTTTTCGTTCTCGAAAAGATCGATCAGAAAATGCTCGTATACATCATCCGCTTTGTTTTCGATTGCTTCGAGCTGAGATAGTTCTTCTTTTACTATTCCCGGATTTTTTTTGATGACATCAAGTTTCGCCACTATTTTGGCAAGGCATTCTGCTGCGCTCTTTACTAAAAGAGCAAGGCTGATAGCACTTTCCGGAATCGATTTTGGACTGTACAACATGATTCGTTTTGCACAACTGTTGATCAAATCGACTACATCATCCAATCTGCCGGATAAGGCATCGATGTCTTCTCTGTCGAATGGTGTTACGAACGAATTGTTCAACTCTTCGAACACAGCATTCTGAATCTCATCGCCCTTGCGTTCCAGATCTTTTATCTGTTTATACTTGCCTACAGCATCAGTATGATTAGTTACTTGTACGCACTCTATGATAAGATCGGATACTTGAGCGATGACGTCTGTCATCTGGCGAAGGAGGGGGAAAAATTTTGACTCTTTTGGTTTAAAGCTATCAAAAACACTATTTTTCATATAGTTTAAATATATATATATTTCTCTTTGACAATATTGTTAAGAACAAATTAATATTTTAACAAGTTTTTACCAAGTGCGACAAAGATATAGAATCCTTCTTAAGGAGAAAAGTATTCTTTGCTAAATAAGCATATATAATTGAAAATAAAAATCTTTTTCGATCGAAAACAGCTCATTCCTGGGCTTGTAGTAAAAGTTTGCCAAACTAATTATCCTGTATTTATTCATCCTCACAATTGCTGCAAAAGAGGGCTTGTTTCTGACCAACAACCCTCATTTAAGGAATTATGAATTTACCCTTGTTGATTTACATCAAAATCGAGAGTTTACGCCACAGAAACCCGCCTTATCGAGAATAATATATTCGCCAATACCTCATTGTGGGGAATTTGTTTCGCTTGTTTATCAATTAGCCTCAGCTAAGTCTTATTTAATTTGCAATTGTTTAACACAAGTATTCTTATCACCATCAATCGCCTCAGTTTTCGTCGTAAATATTGATCAATTAAATTTACATATAAATTATGAAACTACGAACATTTATTAGACTGCATATCTCTATTCTTTGCGTTTGCTTCGCTATCCCTTTGACGGGACAAGTAACTATCGGTACAGATGAGTCTGCCGTTGCTGGAGCTTTACTGCAACTGAAAAACATACAGGTTCCCAGCGGACAAGGAGGTGTCAATGCTACCAAAGGTTTATTGTTGCCAAGAGTTACACTAAAATTCATTGATTCGTTAACGATGGGAGATAACCAGATCTCCAAAGCAAATGATCTGTGGGAAAAGCACATTGGTCTTACAGTATATAGTATAAGCGACAATTGCTCTACCAACGAATATTATCTATTTCCCGGAGTTTATACATGGAATGGTCGTGCATGGAGGCCTCTTTGGGAAACCGATAAAGCGAAGAGAACAGATGTACGTAATATTATCGATCATGGGACCAAAGTCGTTGACGGGCGCACTGTCGGGTCTTTCACTATGACATATAATGACGGAATCAATCCCGCCGAACATGAAACATATGCTTATGCAGATTTTGGCAATGCCGGAGTGTGGATGACCGAAAATCTGAGAACGCATTATTCCCCTAATGGATTGAAGATTCCGATTACGGCAAGTACAAATTATAGTGGGCACACCAGTGATGGTAAAAAAATATACACCTTAGGGTATCCAAACTATGGAGACCAAACGGCAAATCCGCCGATCAATGACAAAGGTAATGCCAAAGATTCGACGAAAGTATATCATGTTCACAGACAAAAATATGGATTGCTTTACGATTGGTATACTGCAACAAACCATTATAACTGTAGCAAGTCGAATCAGAAGCAGGCTGATGTTGCCGGTAAACCGATAGGCAAGGATGAAGTGGAGGTTAGAGCCGAAGAGGGATATATAAAAGGAATATGCCCGGATGGATGGCATCTGCCAAGCGACAGGGAATGGAACATGCTGGAACAACATTTAGTGGAAAATGCCCGCGGTGTTACCCGGAAATCGTCTCCCACGCCCAATGGAATATGGTCGCCTATTTGGGATGTTACCGAGCAGTGGAGGGGGAAAATAAATGCACTTGTAATGAAATCAGTAACAGAAGTTTCCAATTCAGTGTATCCATTAACCACGGCAAACTCGAAAACTGCTGAAACCGGAGGATTCGACATTTATCTCGTTGGATTTGCGGTAAGTGGTACATCTCAATATTATGGGCATGCTGCAAATTTCTGGACATCGTCAAGTGTAGACCGAAATCAGTCGTGGAGCAGGCATCTCGACTATCGTAAAGAATATATTGGTTCGAATAGGAAGAATTATCCCCGTAATGAATTATTCTCTCTACGATGCAAAAAGAATGAAAAATAACGTTGTCGGTAAACGTTACAGGCTCATAAATAAAGAAAATCAATTAAACCAATAAAAAAGCAGGTTGTCCCGAAATTCGGAACAACCTGCTTTTTTATCTATACGATAGTCTTCAGTTTTTATGCTTTTTCTGTATCAATAGCCTTCCATGTAAATGCTGCAAGTATTGCCCCTAAGAATGGTGCAACAATAAACAGCCACAACTGAGATAGAGCTTCTCCTCCTTGGAAAATAGCCGGACCGATACTACGAGCCGGATTGACTGATGTACCTGTAATCGGAATACAAACGATATGAATCAGGACTAATGAGAGACCAATAGCCAAACCTGCATAATCATTCAGTGCACCCTTAGATGTTACTCCCAATACAACCAAAAGGAAAATAAAGGTAAACACTGTTTCGGCAACGAAAGCCGGAATAACATCCGTATACCCGTTAGCTCCCGTAAGAGTAGTGGTTGACCCCGAATCTTTAGCTAATACATACAAGATGGCTGATCCGATAATTGCTCCTATTACCTGAAAGAGCATATAAAAGGCGGCATCTTTACCCGAAATTCGTTTCGAAACTAACAGCCCTAATGTTATTGCCGGATTGATATGGCATCCCGAAACTTTACCGATGGAATATGCCATAGCTACTACCGACAGACCGAAAGCGAAAGCTACACCAAGAGTTCCTACACTGCTGAATGGTTGTGCTGCTCCGGCAAATACTGCCGCACCGCAACCCAATAAAACAAGCACCATGGTGCCAATTAATTCTGCGAAATACTTCTTCATGTTAGGTTAAAATTTAGTTGTATAAATTAAAAAAATTGCTGATTCTCCTTACGTTCATTCCTGTAACTCAATGCTCCCGAAGGACATCTGTCGATCTGATTTATCAACTCTTGAGTAGTCGCATTGGATGCATCAATCCATGGATGCCTCAGAGTATTATACACATTGGGCAGAGTTCTCACACATACACCTGAATGAATACATTTTACGGGATTCCAAATAATTGTTATTTCACCATTGCTGTATTCTTTCATATTTGGGTTACTTTCAGATTCTACGATTACTAATTAAACACATCGAAGTTATATTTTGTTTTATTATTTTCCATCATTTTAGCACAATAATTGATTCTATGATTCCATTATTTATGCTGATTGGGATGATTGTTAAAAGATTATCGGCTATCTTTGCTTGCCTGTAAACCAAATAAACCATTATACAGTATGAACATTTTACTTTTAGGAAGCGGAGGACGTGAAAACGCCTTGGCATGGAAAATTAAACAAAGTGAAAAAGTAAATAAACTCTTTATTGCTCCCGGTAATGCGGGAACAGGACTCGTAGGAGAAAATATTGCTATTTCCGCAACCGATTTTCCGGCGATCAAGAATTTTGCCCTAAAAGAAAAAATAGAGATGGTAGTTGTTGGTCCCGAAGAACCTCTTGTTCGGGGAATTTATGATTTCTTCAAGGCAGATAAAGAGATATGTCATATACCCGTAATTGGTCCATCAGCCGAAGGTGCACGACTGGAAGGCAGCAAAGATTTTGCCAAACAGTTTATGATGAGACACAATATACCAACAGCCCAATATAAGAGTTTTACGTACGATGATCTGCAAGATGCCTATCGTTTTATCGATCAGCTGAAAGCTCCTTATGTGCTTAAGGCCGACGGACTGGCCGCAGGAAAAGGTGTGCTTATCATCGAGGATAAAGAAGAAGCCAAAACAGAACTCAAGGCCATGTTATCCGGCATGTTTGGCGATGCCAGTAAAACGGTTGTTATCGAAGAATTTTTGTCGGGTATCGAGTGTTCTGTATTTGTCCTTACCGATGGCGAATCATACAAAATACTTCCTGTCGCAAAAGATTATAAACGAATAGGAGAAGGAGACAAGGGACTGAACACCGGTGGTATGGGCGCTATATCTCCCGTATCTTTTGCTGACGATGTATTCATGCAGAAGGTAGAAGAAACAATAGTCATACCGACTGTCGAAGGGTTGAAAAAAGACAAGATAGACTACAAAGGATTTATCTTCATCGGACTGATATCTGTTGATAACGAACCGATGGTAATCGAATACAACGTGAGAATGGGCGATCCGGAAACCGAAGCTGTCATGCTACGCATCAAATCAGATTTCGGAGATTTGTTACTTGGAGCCGGAACCGCATCATTGAAAGATAAAACAATGGAAATTGACAACCGATATGCTGTAACCGTAATGATGGTATCGGGCGGCTATCCGGGCGATTATGAAAGAAACAAAGAGATAACCGGTCTCGATAGCATAACAGACAGTATTGTATTCCATGCCGGCACAAAACTTGATGGGGAGAAAGTGTTAACTAACGGAGGACGAGTTATTGCTGTCAGCTCATACGGAGCAACAAAAGACGAAGCTTTGGCTCTATCATATAAGAATGCAAATAAAATCAACTTCGATAAAAAATATTACCGAAAAGATATCGGTTTCGATCTCAAATAATTGTTTCGGTACATTATAGAATGGCAAACCAGTTTTACAAAAGATTTGCGGCTGAAGGCACGGGGATGCTCCTCGTTGCTGTCGTTTTTGCGGCTACTGTTCGCATTCTTTTCTACCTTTCTCACATGGATGAGACTGCAATCTTCGCCCTCGAAGAGAAAGGTTGTTTGTGGAATGCTACCTCGTTTCTATTTGCAAATCCGCTAATATCTATACTGTCCAATGTTCTTTGTATTGCCATTGTTGCAACTTTGATTTCACAAGCAAATGCAAAACATTTGTTCATAAGACTACCCTCGGTTCTACCCTCGGCATTCGTAATATTACTGTTCAGTTGCCACCCCTCGTTCCTCGTTATGCGGGCTGAATATGTCAGTTTAATATTTATCACGTTAGCATTAAATCAGATTTTCAATGCTTACCAAAGTATCAGGAAGTCTATTTCGGCATTCAATGTATATATCTTCATTATATTGGGTAGCCTCTTCGTTCCCGAACTATTGTTCTATATACCAATAGCCTGGATTGGTCTGATCATCGTTCAAAGTTTTGATATTAAAGCATTTTTGGCTTCATTTGTAACGTTTGTTTTTATATATTTCCCTGTTTTTTCCTACTATTTCTTTACCGACAATATTCAAGCGTTTTATTCTCTGTTTACACCTTTGACTCAGGTATGGAATGAGATCACTATCCTCGATTTCAGCTATATCAATTATATAATTCTTGCGGTTGGGGCTCTTCTCCTTGTCATCATATCGGTACATTATTCCATGAATAGCTATAAAGACAAAATAAGAATCCGTATATTCTTTTCTTCTGTTATTACTCTTGCCATTTTGAGCACAATCCTTTATATTGCTACCAATACAGGCATGTCTACAATGCCTTTATACACATTGTTGTTGAGTGCAAGCCTTATAGTCGCCCATTTTTTCGCATTAAATGCGAGTCAACCATTCAGAATATATTTTATTATTTCTCTGTTGGAATATATCGCTGCCGCTATATACTTTTTCTTGAAATAAGAATGGATATACGAATAATATGATTTAAAGTGATTTCTATAAAAAAATGTATTCCGAGTAAATTGAGGGTGCATTTTTATTAATAGACCGTCAAAATCAATACGCTCCCAATTGGCAATCTGTTTGACGCCAACAGTATCACCCGTAAATATTTTAGAATAATATCGCATCTTTATCATATTTTCCACTGGAAATTTGTTTCTTTGGAAAATATTGTTTTCCTTTGTCATATATTTCCAAATGAAATAATATGTGAATAAAAAAAGAAAACAATGATATGAAGATTATGAAAACAGCAATAACACTTGCAAGTACAATATTATTGAGCATTACTGTTCAGGCGCAAAATGCGCAATATATATCAGCAGATGAAGCTGTCGATATTGCTATAAAGAATAATGACAACATAAAAATATCTGAACTGGACAAAAAGGTAAGCAATGCTGATTATCGCCAGACAGATGCAATATTCTTACCTCAGATCAGTGTCGGATACACGGCATTAACAACAAACAATCCATTAAATGCATTTGGCTTTCTACTACAACAAGAATCCGTTACAGCTATGGATTTCGATCCTGCCAAACTGAATAATCCCGGAGCCAGTCAAAATTACAGTACGCAGATAGAGGCTAAGTTACCATTATTAAATATGGATATGATATACGCCCGTAAAGGAGCAAAGGCTAACGAGGAAATATATAAATACAAAGCAGAACGTACTAAAGAATATATTGAGTTTGAAGCACGAAAGGCATACACTCAATTACAAATGTCTTATCAGGCTCGACACATCCTTCAAAAATCATTAGAAGATGTGAAACAAATACACCAATCTGTCACTAATTTCTACAATCAAGGATTAGTTCAGAAATCGGATGTGTTGAATGCCCAAGTACAAGTCAACACAATTGAAACAGCATTGGCTAAAGCAGAAAGTAATATACAGAATGCCTCAGACGGGCTGTGCCTCCTGATGGGATTGGAAACCAGTCGCGATGTGTACACAACAGATTCGTTGTCTCAACAGGTAAGCCTGTATCAAGATAGAGAGCTTTCGTCTTCCCGCTCCGATATCATGTCACTCAACAAAGCTGTAGATGCAACTAATATGATGGTAAAATCATCTCAAATGGCATTCTTACCACGAATTAATGCTTTCGGCTCATATGGCTTAAATGACTCTAAAGCATTCAAATTTCGCAACGATTCATATTTGGTTGGGATAAATCTTAGTTGGACAATCTTTTCGGGAAATCAAAATCGAAACAAAATGAAATCAACTCAGTTCCGGCGCGACAAGATGCAGGACGAACTTAATCTGCATATCAAACAAAGTAAATTGGAACTGGAAAAAGCCAAACGCGACCTCAACGATTCGCAAATAGAAATTAATAAACAACAAACAAGTGTAAAGCAGGCGGATGAGGCATTGCGTATTCTGGCTAATCGCCATAGAGAAGGTCTGGTAAGTACCACCGATTTATTGATGGCGCAAGCCCAACTATCGCAACAAGAGTTGCTTCTATCACAAGCTATTATGGCCTATAATATAACTGAAGCATATTTGCAATTTTTATCAGAAACAGAATAATAATAAAACAAAAAGATAGAAATGAAAACATTAAAGAATACAGCATTAACTATTATCGGGATAGCCGCTTTCTATTCCTGTTCGTCATCAGACAAAGAAGCTGAAGCGAACATATCACCCGTGAGTGTGGAAATATATTCGCCGGCACAAGCGACCCAAGAAGGATTTTATCTTAGTGGAGAGGTTACTGCCAAACAAACCGCGAATATCAGCACTCGTATGATGGGGTATGTAAACAAGATATACGTGAAACCGGGAGATAAAGTTTCAACAGGTCAATTACTGGTATCGATCAGTAGCGATGATATACTTGCTAAAAAGGCACAGGTACAAGCAATGATTACAGAAGCTGAAGCCGCTGCAAAAAACTCGAAACGTGATCTCGAACGATTCACAATTCTACATGCTCAAAATAGTGTATCTGACAAGGAATTGGAAAATGTAACATTGCAGAATACTTCGATGGATGCAAAGGTGCAAATGGCTCGCCAACAGATGAACGAGGTGAATGCCATGTTAGCATATACCAATATCCGTGCACCATTTTCAGGAGTTATAACACAAAAAATGATGGATGAAGGCAGTATGGCTAATCCGGGTATGCCAATCCTTGCTATCGAACAGAGTGGTGAATTGCAAATAATAGCATCCGTTCCCGAAAATTATATTCCATTTGTGAAAGTGGGAGATATCGCCAAAATAGAAATCAAATCGTTAGATGTAACCATTGATGGCAGAGTTTCGGAACTAAGCCCTTCGGCATTCCGTACAGGAGGGCAATATGCGATGAAATTGGCAATAGAAACAAAAGATAAAGAGAATATTCGGTCGGGGATGTATGTAAATATCTTAATCCCGAATGAAACAGAAGAGAGTATTACGTCTAAAATTATGCTGGACAAAAGTTCGATTGTCTATCGCGACCAGCTTACAGGGGTATATGTGATAGACGACCAAAGTCAAGCCAACCTACGGTGGGTGCGTTTAGGTAAGAATATTGGCGATCAGGTAGAAGTGCTTTCCGGGTTGAGCCAAAATGATAAGATTGTCTCTAAATCCGAAAGTAAATTATATAACGGAGTAAAAGTATCTGTAAATAAATAATATTATGGAAAACGGAATCTCAGGAAAAATAGCCGGTGCATTTATCAAGTCCAAATTGAGTATTCTACTCATGTTTGCTTTTATGCTCTTGGGACTATTCAGCATATATTTTATTCCTCGCGAAGAAGAACCTCAGATAGAAGTTCCCATGGCGGATATTATGATCGGTTATCCCGGAGCTACACCACAGGAAGTGGAATCGGGAGTAGTGCAACCTATCGAAAAAATCATCTCCAATATTAAAGGTGTGGAACATGTCTACTCCACAGCCATGAATGGGATGGGCATGCTCACCGTGCAGTTTTATGTAGGTGAGGACGTAGAACGCTCGTTGGTAAAGCTATACAACGAGATGATGAAAAATATGGATCGCATGCCGCAAGGAGCTACAATGCCTTTGGTGAAATCGAGGGCGATTGACGATGTGCCTGCATTGGCTTTCACATTATGGAGCGATCACATGGGCGATTATCAATTGCGTCAGGTTGGCGAAGTCGTGGGCAACGAGATCAAAAAGATACCCGATGTAGCTCAGGTTAACATCATTGGTGGACAAAGCCGACAAGTGAAAGTGATGTTGGACAAAGATAAAATGGCGGGAAGCAAACTCGATTTTGGTACAATCGCCCAATTGCTACAAGCAAATAATACCCAGATGCAAAGTGGTAACATTGTTTCCGGAGATGTGGTCTATTCTGTAAAAACGGGGAATTTCTTTGCCGATGTAGAGGAGGTTCGTAATCTGATTGTCGGAACAAATGACAATCAGCCGGTCTACCTCTATCAGATTGCAGATGTGGAAGACGGAGCTGAAATACCCAAACAGTATGTTTCCTTTGGTTATGGTACGGCATCAGAAAGTGAGAAGTCGAATATGCCGGATGATTATTCGGCTGTAACGATATCCATTGCCAAAAAGAAAGGAGCTGATGCTATGAAATTGGCAGAAGTAGTAATAGACAAGGTTGATCATCTGAAAAGAGATGTTGTAACAAATGATATCAATGTAGAAGTAACGCGTAACTATGGCGAAACAGCTTCACATAAAGTATCCGAATTGCTTTTCCACTTGTCCATTGCTATTATAGTAGTAACCCTGTTTGTAATGGTAGCCATGGGATGGCGTGGAGGATTGGTCGTATTTCTTTCCGTTCCTGTAACGTTTGCCTTGACATTGTTTGCCTATTATTTCTTAGGTTATACCCTCAATCGGATCACGCTGTTTGCCTTGGTATTTGTAACAGGTATCGTGGTCGACGACTCTATTGTGATAGCCGAGAATATGCACCGCCATTTCAAGATGAAGAAGTTACCTCCACTACAAGCTGCACTGTATGCCATCAACGAAGTTGGCAATCCTACTATTCTGGCAACGCTGACCGTTATTGCCGCCGTGTTGCCTATGGCATTTGTGTCGGGGATGATGGGACCTTATATGAGTCCGATGCCTATCGGGGCATCCATCGCTATGATATTTTCATTATTAGTGGCACTTACCCTAACTCCGTATTTCGGATATTTATTTTTAAGACATAAAGAAAAGAATGGAGGAGGGAAACACTCAGAAGAAAAAGATCCCGATTTGCATGAAACAAAAATCTATAAATTATATGCGAAGATAGTAACACCATTCCTTGAAAACAGAAAGCGCCGTTGGATATTTATGATTAGTTTGGCAATGATTCTGCTGAGCTCATTCGTATTATTCTATACTAAATCTGTACCGGTGAAGATGTTACCATTCGACAATAAAAATGAATTTCAGGTAGTAATAGATATGCCAGAGGGAACAACTCTTGAGCGTACAGCTGCCGTTGCCAAGGAGTTGGCAGTATATGTAAGTAAGGATAAACTGGTTACTAATTATCAAACCTATGTAGGTACATCTGCACCTATCAGTTTTAATGGATTGGTTCGCCACTATGATATGCGTATGGGGGACAATGTAGCCGATATACAAGTGAATTTGGTAGATAAGGGCGATCGTAGTGAACAAAGCCACGAGATAGCCAGTTCGATGCGCGAAGGATTACAAGCCATCGGACGTAAATACAACGCTAATGTAAAAGTTGTCGAAGTACCTCCCGGTCCACCGGTAATGTCTACTATTGCCGCAGAAATATACGGTCCCGACTATGAGCAGCAAATAGCTGTGGCAGAGCAAATAAAAGATCTATTGTCTGAAACCGATAATGTGGTAGACGTGGACTGGTCGGTAGAAGATGCTCAGACCGAATATAAGTTTGAGGTGGATAAAGGCAAAGCAATGAAGCTGGGCATACCTAATGCGCAAATAGTACAAAATATGTATGCAGCCTTGTCGGGCATGTCGGTAGGTGTATTGCACCAACCGTCTACGGTCAATCAAATAGGAATTGTATTACAATTGTCTGAGAAAGAAAAATCAAGCATAGAGGATGTTCTTAGTATGAAGGTGGTCAACCAACAGGGAATGGCTATTCCCGTTGGCGATTTAGTAAAAGTAACCAGAGGAGAAAAAGAGAAGAGTATTAATAGAAAAGATCAGAAACGGGTAGTTTACATATTAACTGAAGTCGCCGGAAGCCTCGAAAGTCCTGTATATCCGATAACAGAGGTGTCAGAGAAATTGTCGGAAATTAAACTGCCAGAAGGTTATACTCTATCGGAGGAATATAGTGAGCAACCAAAATATGAAGATAATTTTTCCTTAAAATGGGATGGTGAATGGCAGATAACCTACGAGGTGTTCCGCGATTTAGGGTTGGCATTTATGTTTGTGTTGATTATTATCTACGTGCTAATAGTGGCATGGTTTCAGAACTTCATCACACCGTTGGTACAGTTGGCTGCTATACCGTTATCGCTGATCGGTATCATTGGCGGGCACTGGATTATGGGTGCATATTTTAGTGCACCATCTATGATCGGGTTTATTGCTCTTGCCGGTATCATGGTGCGTAATTCGGTGTTACTGATCGACTTTATTGATATTCGCCTGAAAGATGGCATTCCATTGAAACAAGCCGTTATAGAGGCCGGAGCTGTGCGCACAACTCCAATCATACTGACTGCCGGAGGGGTTGTATTGGGTGCAATTGTCATTCTTTTCGATCCTATTTTTCAAGGGTTGGCAATCTCATTGATGGGCGGAACTATCACTTCTACGGTGTTGACATTGATCGTTGTTCCATTATTGTATTTCAAGATGTTAAAGAAAAAAGTTAAATGACCATGAAACTATTAGTCGTATTAAGCATAAAAGAATATCAGGAGCGGGTGGCAAGCCTGCTCCAAGATGCCGGAGTTACACAGTTTAGTGTGAGCAATATTACAGGATATAAAAAACGAAGCGAAAATCTGGGATGGTTTGCAGCCAATGGGAGTAATGCTAAAACAAATTCAATAATGCTTTTCAGTTTTACTTCACAGGAAATAGCAGAAAAAGCTATCGCTGAAATTGATAGTTGCAACATAGAGACCAACAATCCATTCCCGGTGCATGCTTTTATATTAGATGTTGAAAATTCTTTTAAATTGATTTGAGTATGAAAAGAGAATATATAATTAGGATAGTGGCCGGTACAATGGTATTAATAGGAATATCCTTAGCATATTTCGTAACTATAGAATGGTTATTACTGCCTGCATTTGTCGGTATTAACCTTATTCAGTCGTCATTTACGAAGTTTTGCCCGTTGGAAATTCTGCTCGATAAATTGAACATTAAACGGTAAATTATATTATACAGTTTATTAGGCTCATTTGATGTTATAAAATCTACGACCCTTATTTCGGATTAATTGCGAGTTTTTCTTTCACTAAATAGTCGGAGGTTAACATCATAGATACCCCATAGTTTTTCATACTATCAGCTTTTGCTCGATAACCTTCGATCAGATTTTCCGTTCTTCCGTTGCGATAATCGTATAAAGCATCCGCTTTCGCCGATGGGCTGTACATATAGAAAAACTCGTCATCTATACAGCCTAAGTGGTGGTCGGAAACGAAATACATGTACGGTCGTTCTTCGCGAAACAGATCTACCCCCATCGAGCTGTTTTCATACGAACGGTTGAGCATCCCCATCCCTGTCGCAAATACATCTACCTGACCACCAAATTGGCTGAATATTTTAGGCATATAGAAAAACTCGTCATCTATACAGCCTAAGTGGTGGTCGGAGACGACCGTACATGTATTTCGTTTCCGACCACCAAATTGGCTGAATATTTTAGGCATATCTTGAAACAGAGGTGAATATATGATCAACGGTACATGATTATATGTCAACGACATATCGTAGCGTTGTGCCCCTTGTATGCGACCATGATCTCCTAAGAACACAAAGATCGTATTTTCGAACCATGATTGTCGTCGCGCATCCTCCATAAACTCTTTCATGCTATGATCTGCGAAAGAGATGATGCGTTGCTTGTCATCGCCTCCGGCATCGGCAAACTCTTTCGGAATCACGTACGGAGGATGGTTGGAGACAGTCATAAATGTAGCGAAAAATGGCTCGTCCTGTTGCGATAGTGTATTGAGGGTTTCTATACCGTACTCAAACAAGAAGTCGTCTTGCACACCAAAGTTATTGACAGCCTTCTCTTGCGGATAGTCGTATTGAGAATATACTCTATCAAAACCGTTTTCGAGCAGAAAGGAGTTCATATTATCGTACTGTGGATTGCTGGTCAAGAAAAACAGTGTCTGGTAACCGGCATCTCTGAGCGTTACAGGAAGCCCCGTATATTGATCGACACTAACGCCCATCATCGTTTTGTCAAACTGAGGCGGATAGCCATACAGCGTAGAGGCTATCCCGTTATTAGTATGTACCCCTGCCGAATAAAAGTTTTCGAAATAGTACGATCTTGATATCAGGTCATTCAAGAAAGGCATCAGGTTGCGCCCATTGTATTCTGTCGCCAAATCCTCAACCGCTAACGACTCCATCAACACGATCACAACATTCGCTTTTACGGGTTCTCCCTCAGCAACAACGGCTCTCGCTATCGGATTTTTATAGCCTTCGTCGTCAGTTATGTTCAGTAGCTTTTGTGCTGTGGCAATCGCAACCTTAGTGTCCATTATCCCGTCTAAAGTATTATGTTTCTTGAAGAAAGCGGTCGAACTTTTGATAAAGAAAAAAGCCGGATTTACGCCTAACTGATTGATAAACGAATTGGTGGAAAAATAAGCATTGCTCACTCGTAGCGGGTAGCGTTCAAATCCGCCTCTGACTCCGCAGAACGACAGCCCCCATACAACGATGGTAAGAGGAATATAGATCAGATAATCCTTGCCTTTCAGATTCGTGCTTTTTTGCGCCAAAGCCTTCTTCCCAAAACGACGAACAACAAACGAGAATGCAACAACAAGAGCCACAAAGAGAGCAAAGTAAATATAGTAAGATGTCTCCTGAAAAAGCATCCCGGCTGTCGTTGCCCCAAAGCCTGTCCAATTGAAGACAGAGCCTCCTATATGCGCAAAGAAGTATTGAAAATAAGGGATGTCGGCAGCCGACAGAGCAAATATCAGAGTATAGAAGACGATGAAATAGACGTTGAATATTTTGATCGAAATGCGGCTGATAAGATTGAACAGCGCCAGTGCCGACAATACGAACAACGGAAGCACAATAACGTAGCACCCTATCAGATTGTCGAACTGAATACCTTTGAGCATAGCGTTCAAAAATAAAGATATCTTATCGTCTGCATCAGCAATATGCTGGGTGTTGGTAAGAAACAATATCAGACGGAAGAATGACAGTATAATAAGCCCCGTTACGTGAACGGACAACAGATAGCGAAATACGACAAGTAGCTTTTTCATCAAAGTGAAGTTATTAGATCTTTAACCAAAAAGAAACAAAGGTAACACAAGTTACACACTTTTCGCAATGTATTTATGTGTAACTTTATTTCGGCACTCTTTCCAACAAAAAACGAATTAGACAGACTGTATTCGTTTCTGTTACAGATAAAAATAGTACTTTTGTAGCCGATAAATCCGACTTGGAGAAAACATTGAATGAAAGAATATAGACTGACAGACTGGTTGCCGACAACCAAAAAAGAAATGGAAATAAGGGGATGGGATCAGCTCGATGTCATCCTCTTTTCGGGTGATGCATATGTCGATCATCCTTCTTTCGGTGCTGCCGTCATCGGACGGTTGCTCGAGGCAGAAGGATTGAAAATAGCTATCGTGCCTCAGCCTAACTGGCGAGACGATTTGCGCGATTTCAAGAAGTTGGGCAAGCCACGTCTTTTCTTCGGCGTCAGTGCCGGGGCAATGGACTCGATGATCAATCACTACACAGCAAACAAGCGTTTGCGGTCGAACGATGCTTATACTCCCGATGCCAAGACGGATATGCGTCCCGACCGACCGTCTGTCGTTTACACCAATATTCTGAAAAGTTTGTACCCCGACGTTCCGGTCCTTTTGGGCGGGATAGAAGCCTCGCTGCGCCGTGTTGTCCACTACGACTATTGGGACGACAAATTGAACAAATCTATTTTGATAGACTCTAAAGCCGATCTGCTGGTATACGGAATGGGCGAACTGCCACTGAAAGCAATATTGACAGAATTGAAGGACGGCAAATCGTTCTCCGATCTGAAAGATATTCCGCAAACGGCATATACGATAAAAGCGGCGGAAGAAAATGCTCTTGATCTCAACGACACCATCCGCATGTTTTCGTATGACGAATGCATGAAAGACAAACTCAAACAAGCACAAAATTTCCGTATTGTAGAGGAACAATCGAATATCATTCATGCTTCCCGCATTATACAGAACCAAGGGGACGAAACGGTAGTTATCAACCCGCCTTATCCTCCCATGACCGAAGCCGAAATAGACGCATCGTTCGATTTGCCTTATACCCGTCTACCTCATCCAAAATATAAGGCGAAGACTATTCCTGCGTTCGACATGATTAAGTTTTCGGTAAATATGCACAGAGGATGCTTCGGCGGTTGTGCGTTCTGTACCATATCGGCACATCAGGGGAAATTTATCGCTTCCCGCTCCAAAGCTTCTATCATGAAAGAGGTGCGTGCCGTAGCCGAGATGCCCGACTTTAAAGGTTATATCAGCGATCTTGGCGGACCATCGGCAAACATGTATGCGATGAAAGGCAAAGACGAAAACATCTGTGCCAAGTGCCGACGACCATCATGTATATTCCCTAATATATGCAAGAATCTGAATGCAGACCATTCTCCATTAACAGACATCTATCGGTCGGTAGATGCTTTGCCGCAGATCAAGAAATCATTTATCGGCAGCGGCATCCGCTACGACATGTTGTTACACGACTACAAAGACGAAAAGCTGAAACGTGCTGCACAAAAGTATACCGAAGATGTGATAGCCAATCATGTGTCGGGACGATTGAAGGTTGCCCCCGAACACACCTCCGACCGAGTGTTGGAATATATGCGTAAACCGTCTTTCGATCAGTTCTATCAGTTCAAGAAAATATTTGACAATGTGAATGCAAAGCATAATCTGAAACAACAACTCATTCCTTATTTCATCTCGTCACATCCCGGATGCTCTGAGGTGGATATGGCCGAATTGGCTGTGAAGATGAAGCAGATCAACTTCAAACTCGAACAGGTCCAGGACTTTACACCGTCGCCGATGACATTGGCTACCGAAATATATTATACCGGCTACCACCCTTATACTTTGGAGAAAGTTTACACGGCACGCACGAAGGAGCAGAAACTCGCTCAACGGCAATATTTCTTTTGGCCCGATAAAGAATATAGAAACAAAATTGTGCAATCGTTGCGTAAACTGAAAAGAGAAGACCTTCTGAAAAGGTTATTCGGATAAAGGGATTATTTATCACAATCTGCGCAAACACCCTTTATCAGAACCTCACATTCTTCGGCTTTATATCTGTCCGGCAAATTATAGTTAAGCGGGAGAATCTCGCCAAGGCACGTTACTTTGTGGCATTTCTTACAAAAGAAATGGCCATGGTTTCCGTTATGTGATGCACTCTCATTTAGGGCATATTTTGATGTTTTATTGTCAATGGTAATACGATGAATGATGTCGGCATCCAGCAAAGTCTGCACCGTGCGATAGAAGGTGATACGATCATACAGATCTCCCATCTCCTGTTTGATGTCTTCCTCTGTTTGAGCAACAGTTTTCTTCTGCAATACATTTATCAGCATCACACGTTGTGCCGTTTTCTTCAACCCTCTGCTTTTAAGCAACTCTATTGCATTCATCTTTAATATATTTATAACACCAAATTTACACAAAAAAAGAAGGTGTCTGTTTTCTATTTGCGAATTAGATCAGAGACGAATTGCGAATCTTTGCTAATAACCTGCTTTTCATTTAGGCTTACTCTATTTACTCAATCCCCATTTTTTATTCAATCCGGGTTTAATATTATAATCCAAAGTTCCCCCTTGTTTTATCGTTTCCCAGTCTATCCACGTAGACTTATAGTCTTTATTATTTAGTTTTAAACTGTGTATATAAGACATTTGGGATTGTCCTCCGTTGATACTCAAATTTCCATCAGGGAAAGTAATATTTATTTTTTCAAATTGAGGAGCATTGATGCTAAAGCCGGCAACTCCCGGAACCATAGGATACAAACCAACCGAAGCAAATACATACCATGCACCCATCGCTCCCAGATCATCATTCCCTGGAAGTCCGGTAGGCTTACTTGTATACATTTCATCCAATATGCGATAAATTACCTCCGATGTTTTATATGGTTTGTCTGTCCAATTGTAGACCCATGGTGCCTGAAAGTTTGGTTCATTGCCTGCCGCAAAATGATGATCGTCATAGCTTGCATCCAGTCGAACAAACAGATCGTCTAAGCGTTTCGATGCAGCTTGCTTGCCACCAATAGTATCAATCAGTGTGGACAGGTCGTAAGGAACCATCCAAAAATAATTTTCTTTTGTTGCCTCACGCCAATCATCATCAGGATTTTTCCAACTCATGTCGCGGGTATGGCGAGAACGTAGCCACTTGGTTGTAGGATCATAAAGATTTTTCCAATTGAGAGCTCGTTTCATGAAAAACGTGGCATCGTCTTCATTTTGCATAGCCTGCAACGCAAATTGACCAATAGCATAATCAGCAGAGGTGTATTCGAGACATAAAGATGCATTCTCGATTCCTTTTTCAATATAGTTTTCCAAATGTGGACGTACTGCTTGATCTTGAGAGAAAGTGCCTACAACAGTCGCACCGGTCTTCATGTGCTTGTATGCTTTTTCGATATCAAAATTCTTTGCCCCAAATACCCAAGAGTTAGCAACAATAATTGACATGGGATCTCCGTGCATGATTCCTGTTTCGATATTTGCGACTATCCATCGCCCATAGCCTCCTGCTTGTTCGGCAAAGTCTACAGCCGACTGCATCATGTCTGAACCTTCATCGGGATATAACATCGCTATCAGTTGGCATTGTGTGCGGTATGTGTCCCACCCGCTAAATCCTGAATATTGGTTTCTGCCGGCAGATGTTTTATGCACTTGATGGTCTGCGCCGATGTATTCTCCATTGCTGTCGCTGAACAGATTGGGGTGTATTATTGCATGATAGAAATTGGTGTAGAATTGTTTCATTCGGTCTGCGTTGGATGACTCAACCGCTATTTTCGACAGGTAAGAATTCCATATTTCTTCAGTGTCTTTTTTTACCTCAGCAAATGTTCGGTTGCGATTATCTGATCTAAGATTTTCGCGAGCATTGGCTACAGACACGTAAGAGATCGCGATCTTATATTCTACTTTTTTATTGTTCTCGATATCGAAAACAAAGTAAGCACCTGTTTTTTTTCCTCCTATAATAAGGCGGTTGTCGCGCATATCGTGCTCTCTCCAAGTTCCAATTCTATTTGCTTCTCTATTAAATTCTGCGGCAAAGTAGACCTTGTATGGAGTGGGTGACCCACAAAAATCTCCGCCTTCAGCAAATCCTTCACATGTTTTTGATGAAGTTATTTTCACATGCGCATTGTTGAGGAATGTAGAACTTATGCCCGACCCGATAATAACAGTGCCTTGTTGTTCTGATTCGGGAAATATAAATTCGGCTATACCACTCCTCTCCGAGACTGTCGTGTTGGCAATGACACCGTCATTCATAGTCGCAGAAAAGGCTCCGGCATACGATTCGTTTATGGTCTTGTATTTCTTATACTGATCCATTTCGTTTGGAGACTTTGTTATGTTTCCGGCGAAAGGTAGAACAGGGAAATTTCCAAGATGAGAACAACCTGCTCCTGAGTATTGATTAATTACGAACCCTTTGTGAGGGGAGAAAAACGCCGGGGTAAATTGCACCATCCCAAAAGGGTAAGTTGCTCCTAAGAATGTGTAGCCACAGCCCAAGCCATCTCCTTGTGTCCCAATTTGGGTGTCTACTAATTTAGCATAATTGGTCTTCCCTTCTGATTGTGCATTTAATACTTGACACAATCCCAGAATAAGAATAAAAAGAATCGATTTTGAATGCTTCATATTTTTTTCTTAAAAGTGATTTTTCACTTAAGGCATCTCTGATGTTTAAGAAAAGGTTAGTTCGTTTCTCCACTTTCCTCCGACTTATCTTCTGCTGCGAGAATTTCAGGAATAGGAGTATTGTCTACTACCTTTTTCTCTTTCTTTTCGTTTGCCAACTGCTCCGTTTCATGCAGAATTTCGTCGGAACGTGATGCCCACTGGCGCTCGCCAAAGATTTTCTTCAAATCATCAGCAAAAATAACCTCTTCGGTAATCAATAAGTCTGCCAGTTTGTTATGTCCGTCTGTATGTTCTTTCAACAATTCTTTCGCTCTGGCATATTGCTCGGCAATCATCTTTTGCACCTCCACATCTATTTTCAGTGCAGTCTCTTCGCTATACGGCTTTGTGAATCCGTAGCTGTCGCCCGTACTGTCGTAATAGCTCAGGTTGGGCAATTCATCGCTCATACCCATATACGAAACCATAGCGTAAGCCTGCTTTGTTACTCGTTCGAGATCATTAACTGCACCCGATGATATATGACCGACGAAAACTTCTTCGGCAGCACGTCCGCCAAGCAAGGCGCACATCTCGTCAAGCATCTGTTCTTTAGTCGTGATTTGTCTTTCTTCCGGCAAATACCACGCTGCACCCAAAGCTTTTCCTCGAGGTACGATGGTTACTTTCACCAACGGATTGGCATATCTGAGGAACCAGCTCAATGTGGCATGTCCTGCTTCATGAATGGCTATCGTCTTACGTTCGTTGAGTGTTGTTACTTTATTCTTCTTCTCCAATCCTCCGATGATACGGTCTACGGCACTAATAAAATCTTGCTGCTCTACCACTTTTTTGCCTTGACGGGCAGCTATCAGAGCAGCTTCGTTACAGACATTGGCTATGTCGGCACCCGAAAATCCCGGAGTTTGTTTTGCCAAGAATTCAATATCCACAGAGTCGTCAATCTTTACCGGGCGCAAGTGCACATTAAAGATTGCTTTCCTATCATTCAGGTCGGGTAGATCAACATGGATTTGTCTGTCGAATCGTCCTGCACGTAACAGAGCCTTGTCGAGAATGTCGGCACGGTTTGTAGCGGCAAGAATAATGATTCCGCTATTTGTCCCGAAACCGTCCATCTCGGTAAGAAGTTGGTTCAGTGTATTTTCGCGCTCGTCGTTCGAGCCCATATTCAGATTCTTTCCTCTGGCACGACCGATAGCGTCTATCTCGTCAATGAAAATGATACATGGCGATTTTTCCTTAGCCTGGCGGAATAAGTCTCTAACGCGAGACGCACCCACCCCGACAAACATTTCTACGAAATCTGACCCCGAAAGGGAGAAAAACGGAACATTAGCTTCGCCCGCAACAGCTTTGGCAAGCAATGTTTTCCCTGTCCCCGGAGGTCCAACGAGCAGTGCACCCTTAGGAATCTTTCCTCCAATTTCTGTATATTTCGTCGGATTCTTTAAAAATTCTACGATCTCTTCTATTTCTTCTTTTGCTTCCGACAGTCCGGCAACATCCTTGAATGTTGTTTTCAAATCAGAGCCTTTGTCGTATAGCTGTGCTTTGGATTTACCCACACTGAATACACCACCTGAGCCACCTGAGCCACCGCCCGACATACGGCGCATCATGTATATCCAAAGTCCGATAAGCAGCGCAAAAGGCAATAAGCTTATCAATATACTCCAGAGACTGTTCGATGGTTTCGTGTAGTTCAAGTCCACAGTATATGAATATTCGGGATGCTCTTCTTTAGTGGCTTTGAGTACTTCCGCCACTTTGTCTTCGGATGGAGCCTCAGTCAATAGCACGGCAGACTCATCCGCCTTTGCCGACGAACCACTTGCATCGATACCAAAGACCGACGCAATAGAATCTTTCTTTACGTGTGCAGTAACGCTGGCAGTCCCTTTCTCTACATCAATTTTGTCGAAATGATTTTTCGCAAGATGTTTTTGGAAATCCGACCACGAAACCTCTTTTTGCTTACTGCCGTAAAAACCTTCTCGGCCTACTCCGATTACAATCAGACCGGCTAAAAGGATGAAATACAGCCAGTAAAGATTGAAGGGCATTTTCGGCTTTTTAGATTTCGATCCCTTCAGTTTCTTATCTCCTTTATTATAGTTATCCATATTTTAAATTCTGGGAAGTTAATTATTCGCTACAATAGTTTGTCTGATAAACAATCGTTGCGATAGAATAGTTTTATTCTTTAGTCAATATCAGGAATTGTTTTCAGTTCCGCATCAGCCCAAAGATGCTCGATGTCATAGAACTCTCGCAGCTCGGGTATAAAGACATGTACAATAACCGTACCATAATCAATCCCTACCCATCTGCTTTCAGCGAGTCCGTCTATCGATATCGGAGAATCTTTCATTTCTTTCTTCACAGAATCTTTTATTTCTTCACTGATGGCGGCAACCTGTATCGGAGTATCACCGTTACAAATTACAAAATATTGACAGATTGTGCCGGGGAGTTTAGTCATATCTATTACGACTATATTTTTCGCTTTTTTTTCTTGAGATGCAGATACTATTTGTTCAACTAATTCTTGTACTTCTTTCATTCGATTTATTAATATATGTCATTTTGATTTTAAGGTACAAATATAGTGCGATTTTTTGAACAATAGGAAGTTATACATGGCTCGAAAAGGTTTTAATTCTGAAAAATATGATAAAAAATACAATTTGCCATCTTTTGCCTTATTTTTGTATTCATGAAACAGTATGATCTTGTTACAATTGTTGGCCCTACGGCATCGGGTAAGACAAAGGTTGCATGCAATCTGGCAATGGCGACCAATGGCGAAATTATCAGCGGCGACTCGCGGCAGGGGTATCGCATGATGGGGTCGACATCCCTTATCATCTGATAGATATACGGAACGCCGGAGATAAATATAATATATTTGAATACCAACACGACTTTCACAAAGCATATACCGATGTTCGATCGAGGGGGCAACTTCCTATTTTGTGCGGCGGATCGGGCTTGTATGTCGAATCGGTATTGAAAGGATATTCTTTGCCCAATGTTCCCGAGAACAAGGAGCTGCGAGAAAAGTATAAGACATATGATTTAGATCAACTGACCGACATTCTATCGAAATATAAGGCGTTGCACAACAGCACAGATGTGGACACTGCGCAACGAGCGATAAGAGCCATAGAAATAGAAGAATACAAGAAAGAACACCCATTGGAGCAGAATGAATTTTCGCCACTCAATAGTCTTGTTATAGGCGTAGGCATTGATCGGGAGATTCGTCGCCAACGGATAACCCAACGACTGAAAAGCCGCTTGGATGAAGGAATGGTTGATGAAGTAAAATCTATTCTTGCTACGGATGTTTCGCCTGACGATTTGATATATTACGGCTTAGAATATAAATATGTAACTCAATATATATTAGGCGAATTGACTTTCGATGAAATGTTCTCTGCTCTTGAAATCGCTATTCATCAATTTGCCAAAAGACAGATGACTTGGTTTCGGGGGATGGAGAAGAGAGGGCTTCATATCCACTGGCTCGGCTACAACCTCTCTGACGAACAGAAGACTGCTGCTATATTAGAATTGTTAGAGAAAGGATAACCTTAGCTGCGTTCGTTCAGTATCAATTCTCCAACTTTGAGATCTATCGGAGTTGTTATTTTAATGTTTGTCGATTCTCCCTCTGCAAGAGCGATTTTTACGTCAATAGATTCTACAACCGAAGCATCGTCGGTAAATAAATCACTATACGGTTGTTTGTACGCATCCTTCAACAGATCGGCAGCAAAGACTTGTGGTGTTTGCACCAGTCTTATCCGTGAGCGGTCTATTATTCGGCTACCTTGTTCGTCAATCATTTCGCGCAGGCTATCTGTCGAGTGAACAACAGGTATAACAGCTTTTCGGCATATAGCCTCATTAAAACATCTGCCAATTAACTCTGTGGACGCGAAAGGGCGAACACCATCATGTACCCCTACATAGCCTTCATCTACCAAAGATAGTCCACTCTCGACAGAGTGAAAACGAGTCTCCCCGCCATTCGCTATCCGATGAGGGATATCAAAAACATATTCATTGCACAGCTCTTTCCAATATGCCTGATGCGAGACCGGCAACACAAGAATTATGTCTATCGCATTATCGTATCGGTAAAAAGCCTCTATCGTATGCATCAACACCGGCTTGCCACACAACGGGATGAATTGTTTTGGCAACTCACAGCCCATGCGCAGACCTTTTCCTCCGGCAACAATGATAATGTGTTTTTTATTCATCTATTTTGTCCAATATTTTCTGAATCTCGGCATTCACATTATATAGCTTTTCCTTACTCTCTTTGATAAGGGTCGATGCTTTCTTCACTTCTTGCATCAGCACATCAATATCCAGATCGTCATTTTCTATGCGGTTCATTA
>CALNCC010000009.1 GCA_937875275.1 uncultured Dysgonomonas sp.
CGCCACGCCTATTAAAAGCAGCGGCAGTAAATTAAAAACCTCAACATCTTTCTGGTAATGGAAAATGACTTGACATGGGGAATATACGACCGCATGGGAAATCGAATTATCCGGTGCGAATATAAAGCCATCGTTTACGATAAAGACATAAACATGTTCTTTGTGAAAAGCAGAAATGAAACATGGGGATTATACGACCGCATGGGGAATGAAATCATACCATGCCAGTTCAAAGAAATAAACTATTCGAAAGGCAAAAACATGCTGTCGACGGTAGACGAAGACGGGGTAGAAGACTTTATCGACCTGCTCAACCTGCAAGCCGAAAAAGAAAAAGAAAAAGAATGACCGGCAACTGCCGCCACACCACATACAACAGGAAGAGGCTGCTTCGTTCGCACGGAGCAGCCTCTCTGACTAAACACAAAAAATTGATACACCAAGAACTATGTCTTCAATGGTTACGAAGGACATAGCGTTCAAAAAAATCATCTGTTCAAATCTAAAAACTGAATAGTACACTAACTATTAAAAAACACCAGGAAATCTAATTCCCTCGTTTGAATATAAAACATACGACTGTTCTATATTGTTTCTTACTTATTCGTATCTTTATATTTTATATAGAATATTTAACGAAGAAACGATTTATGTCTGCAATCATCCTCATCACCGGAGCCTCGTCAGGAATAGGCAAAACCTGTGCCGAATACTTATCTTCCATCGGGCACACCGTATACGGCACCAGCCGCAAACCGGCATCGACCGACAAGCCGAAATACATTCCCCTGCAAATGGATGTAACAGACCGCCAATCGGTAAAGGAAGGCATAGCAAGCATTATCGACCAACAGGGACGCATAGACGTAGTGGTCAACAATGCCGGCATGGGCTATCTCAGCGTGCTCGAATATGCTACCGAAAAAGAAGTGCGCCTGCAGATGGACACCAACTTTATGGGAGTAGTCAACGTCTGCGCCGAAGCATTACCTCACATGCGTCGCCAACACTGCGGCAAGATAGTCAACATCAGCTCGATAGGCGGAGTGATGGGCTTACCCTATCAGGGCATATACTCGGCATCCAAATTTGCGGTTGAAGGGTACAGCGAAGCATTGTCTCTTGAGGTGGCACGCTTTGGCATAAGGGTGAGCCTGATAGAACCCAGCGATTTCAAAACCGCATTCACAGCCAATCGCCCAAAACCCGAAATATCGGTAGACGACGAGACATACAAGGCATCCTTAGCCCGCACATCGCGCATCATCGTAGACGAAGAAGAGAGCGGCAAAAGTCCGTTTGTGTTAGCCAAGCTGCTCGCCAAGATAGTGCAAACGAAGAATCCTCGTTTCCGTTATCCTGTCGGCAAGGTCGATCAGGTGTTGAGCGTTTACATCAAACGCCTGCTTCCATCCCGATGGTTTCAGTTTATATTAAGAACCTATTACAAAGTGTGATTTAACATTTTACATACAAAAAATACAACATACATTTTATATATTTGAGGATATTTATTACAAAATAAGACCCTATACCCTATGAAATAGCATCGTAGACATACAGAAAAACATTGCAACCTATTTTTCTTTATAAAAAAACCCGAAGTCCCATTTTTTTAATCAGACCCAATCATGATAAACATCAGAGACCTCAGGATCGGTAACTGGATAGCAACAGACGACAACCTATTTATGCAAGTTACCCTAAGCACGTTTTCATCGTTAGAAAACAGTACCGGAACATACAAGCCTATACCACTCACCGGCGACATCCTGTCGGGCTGTGGATTCACCTACTCGGGCGAAGACGACAAATACTCCTATGCGAGACACTTCAAGAGCAACCTGCGAATAGCCTACGCCGACGGACAATACATCTTCTACTATTTCGACAAACTCGGAGGCATCATTCTGCAAGACAGGCTATCGAGCCCCATACTGTATCTGCACCAATTGCAAAATATATATTATTGCCTGACAGGCGATGAGCTGAGACTGAGGTTACCCGCCGAGGTAGAGCTCACCGTCGCCGACTGACAGCATACGTCTTTGCCACCTCTCTCCTCGCCAGAAAACAAAGAGGAAACATTCTTCCATCGGAAATAAACCGACGAATATCATAAACTTGTTATCTTTGTTTTCAAATTGTAAAAAAAAGAAAACATTCATCCCAATGGAAAAAAAACAAAATTTAGAGACAATATGTATTCAGGCAGGATGGCAGCCAAAGAAAGGCGAGCCTCGTGTGCTGCCTATCTGTCAGAGCACTACGTTTAAGTACGACACCAGCGAGCAGATGGCAGACCTCTTCGACCTGAAGGCGTCGGGATATTTCTATACCCGCCTCCAAAACCCGACCAACGACTCTGTCGCAGCCAAGATAGCTGCCCTCGAATGCGGCGTGGGAGCCATGCTTACCTCATCGGGGCAAGCGGCTACCTTCTATGCCATATTCAATATTTGCAATGCGGGCGACCACGTAGTCAGCGCATCGGCAATATATGGCGGCACATTCAACCTGTTTGCCGTTACCATGAAGAAACTGGGTATCGACTTCACGTTTGTCAACCAAGACGCGTCGGACGAGGAAATACGAAAAGCATTCAAGCCCAACACCAAAGCGATGTTTGTCGAGAGCATCTCCAACCCGGGAATGAACGTTGTAGACATCGAGAGAATGGCTGCCATAGCGCATGGCGAGGGCGTGCCGCTGATCGTAGACAACACCTTCCCTACGCCTATCAACTTTCGCCCGTTTGAGTGGGGAGCAGACATTATCGTGCACTCTACCACAAAATATATGGACGGACATGCCGTCAGCCTCGGCGGAGCAATCGTTGACGGGGGCAAATTTGACTGGGATGCGCATGCCGACAAGTTTCCCGGACTGACACAACCCGACGAGTCGTATCACGGCTTGACATACACCCAATCGTTTGGCAATACCGCATACCTTACCAAAGCCGTAGTGCAACTGATGCGCGACTTGGGATCGGCGCAGTCGCCACAAAATGCTTTCTTGCTCAACATCGGACTGGAGACGCTGCACTTGCGTATGCCTCGCCACTGCGAAAATGCGCAGAAGGTGGCGGAGTATCTGCTGAGCCGCCCCGAAATTGCGTGGGTCAACTATCCGGGACTCAAAGGAAATAAATACTACGATCTGGCACAGAAATATATGCCCGGTGGAACGTGCGGCGTGATGACCTTCGGGCTGAAAGGCGGACGAGACCTTTCGGTCAAATTTATGGATCAGTTGCAACTCATTGCCATCGTTACACACGTTGCCGATGCGCGCACATGTGTTCTGCATCCTGCAAGCCACACGCACCGCCAGTTGTCCGACGAGCAACTGACTGCCGCAGGTGTCGCTCCCGACCTCATCCGCCTGTCGGTAGGGATAGAAAACGTGAACGACATCATCGCCGACATCGAGCAATCGCTGAAAAGTATATAATACCGCCCGTCGGTTACAGATACAAGAGAAAGAGGCTGCACCCCTAAAAAGGATGCAGCCTGTTTGATCTTATTTCGAGTAGTATTCCCGCCTAAATCTTTTAACAGTCGAGCGACAAAGTCGTCATTATTTTTTTAATTTTTTGCTAACTTTATCAAAACTAAAACAACGATATAATGAAGATAACTATTGGGGTGTACCTTATCCTTTCAATCATTGGTTTATTTAGGATCATTTATGAAATTCTGGATTGTATGGTCAGCTATAAATATGAAACAATAGACATTTATGGACATTTAGATAGCAAATTTCTATGGTTGTTCGTATTCACTATCTACATCTTTGTTAGTATCATTATTATTGCTATCGCATTGTTTAAATTAAGAAATAAAAAATAAAAGTAATTACTCAATATGCACCTTGCATCCGCCCACGAGCGTGGCGTCTTTAGACAATGTCGACAGATTAAAATTCATATACGCATTGCATATCCCCTATTTCTTGGAAATAATATCTACTTCCGAGATGTAAAGGATTTCTTAGTCTTTCAGCAGTTGAGCGACGAAATCGTCAAAATCTTTTGTCAGGCGTTCCACCATATCGTCTTCGAGCAACACCTCATCGTCGTCGCTCATTGTCAGCAGTTCCGCGATAACCTCCATGTTGTCGTTGGCGTAGCTTACCGAGAACGGTTTATATATATCCAACGCCGCAAAGCGACCTTCGCTGTCCAACTCTATCGTTACCTGACGAAGGAGGTCTGCCACTTCCTCGTCGTCGAGGGCAGCATTGTCTACCCAGTCGAAGACGACAATCTTACCCAAACAGTTTTCTTCGTCGTCGTAGAATGCCGCTTCTCCGCTTTCTTTGTCTACCGTGATGAAAACATCGGTCAGTGAACTGCCCTGATAGTTTCTATCCAACTCGTTGATGGCTCCGAGAAATGTATCTTTCAGAAGCTCGTGTATTGTAACATTTGATCCCATATCTTAATCGTTTTTTATTTCGTGTTTTTCCTCGTTAAATATAAAAATCTATCGGATCGTTTTCGCTCAGCGTACTGCGAATGGTTATGCTCACATTCTGCATCACTTGCGAATATGGCACTACACTCTTTGTGAGCCAAGCATTGCCGCCGATGACCGAGTCGTGCCCGATAACCGTTTTGCCGCCCAGTATGGTGGCTCCGGCATATATGACCACATTGTCTTCGATGGTGGGATGCCGTTTCTGATTCGACATACCTTTGGCGACAAACAATGCGCCTAAGGTTACGCCCTGATATATTTTCACATTATTTCCTATTATGGTCGTTTCGCCGATAACGATGCCCGTGCCATGGTCGATGTAGAACGAGTTTCCGATCTGTGCGCCGGGGTTGATATCTATTCCCACCTTCGAGTGCGCATGCTCCGAAAACAGGCGGGGAATAACGGGCGTACCCATCTTGTAAAATTCGTGGGCGATGCGATGTACTGCCAACGCAAAGAAACCGGGATATGCGATTATGACCTCTTCGACCGAATTTGCGGCAGGATCGTTGTGCGCAAACACCTCTGCCTCACGATACAGTTTGTCTCTCAAGACAGGCAACCCCGACAAAAATGCCTCGATGGTGTCGGCGGCATATTTTCGGTTGGTAAGTGCCTCTATGTTTTCTTTCATTACCGAATAGAAGTTGAAGAGTGCCTTTTCGCCGTCGGTGTCGCATGTGCATAGCGGAAACAGCACTTGATGGATGAGGCGGTCTAATGCGGCTTCAAGGTCGAGTTTGTTTACCGGTACTCAAACTCGACCTTGAAGCCGCATTAG
>CALNCC010000010.1 GCA_937875275.1 uncultured Dysgonomonas sp.
TTCGCCCATCAGTATGCTGATGTGAAAGCCGACTTGATAACTGTAGCAAAAGGAATCGGTAACGGTTTCCCGATGTCAGGTGTATTAATCAGTCCAATTTTTAAGGCTGTGTATGGTCAGTTGGGAACAACTTTTGGCGGGAATCATTTAGCCTGCGCTGCGGCGATAGCAGTATTGGATATTATGAAGAAAGAGAAGTTAGTTGAGAATGCTTACAACATGGGCGAGTATCTAATGACTGAACTGAAAAAAATAGCGAAAGTGAAAGCTGTCAGAGGACGAGGCTTGATGATCGGAATAGAATTTGACGAACCGATTAAAGAGAAGCGGTCGAAATTGTTGTTCGAAGAAAAAATATTCACAGGCGCGACAGGCACAAATGTGTTCCGTCTGCTTCCACCGCTATGTTTGACTAAAGAACAAGCAGATGTGTTCCTCGAAAAATTTAAGAAGGTAATAGCTTGACAGCTAATGCTGGATAAGGATAGAATCCCGAGAGTGAATGTTCTCGGGATTTTTTATTTACCAATCATGGCGATTAGATAAAGAGACTTCTTAACTTTGTTATTCGACAAAGAGTGAAAATACCTTGAAGCACCGAAAGAAAGTATATATAATATTCTTCGTTGTCATCTTCTGTACGACAATGTTAGTCATACTTGGCAGATATGCTTTGTATGGAGGGTATATACGTCTCAATTATCCTTCTCTGACAGAATACCCGGTGCAGGGAATAGACATCTCACACCATCAGCAATATGTCGATTGGGACAGGATCGATAAAGCGAAAGTAACTTTCGCCTTTATGAAAGCCACAGAGGGTGCTGCGCATGTCGATTCGTTATTTGACTATAATCTAAATAATGCCAGGCGATTGGGTATAGCGCAAGGCGCATATCACTATTTCAGTTTCTGTAAAACAGGGGAAGAACAAGCCGAAAACTTTCTGTCGGTTGTGCGACAAAGCGGTTCCGAGATTATTCCTATTATCGATCTCGAATACAGTGGCAACTGCATGGAAGAAAATCGAGTGGATGATATTATGTACGAGGCAGAAACATTTATTCGTATAGTAGAGTTAGAACTGAAAACAAGAGTGTTAGTATATACTACGAATGAATTTTATGAAAATAACTTATTGAACAAATTGCCGGATAACCCGATATGGATCAGAGATATTATAAAGAAACCCAAACTATCGGATGGCAGGGCATGGCTATTTTGGCAATACACCAATCGAGGAAAACTTGACGGCATTCGGGCTTTTGTCGACCTCAATGCTTTCTATGGAAGTAAGAGCGAATTTGACGATTGGATGTCAAATTTACGAATGGAGTAAAAGAATAATATCACACAGAACAACTGAAAAATAGGAGACGCGAGTAGATGCAAAGCATATATGTCTCGAATTGTAGCTTTTACTTAAAGATTTTTAACTCCATACACAACAAAATCAGATTTAACATTTATAAATTTGTGTCGTCTGAGAAAAAAACGAAAATACGTGAGTTTTCGGAAGGAATAAATGCCCTGTATTTTCGTTATAAATATGCAGAATACGAGAAAAAATAATATAAACAACAAAATATTCATAAAACATGGCGCAAGTAGATATTCGTGAATTGACAGAAAGAATTCAAAGTAAGAGTACCTTTGTTGAGGCTCTTACCATGGGCATGGACAAAGTGATTGTAGGACAGAAACATCTTGTCGAGTCTTTGTTGATAGGACTTTTGGCAGATGGACACATTCTCTTGGAAGGGGTTCCCGGATTGGCTAAAACTTTAGCAATAAAAACATTGGCTTCGCTTATCGATGCCGATTATAGTCGCATACAGTTTACACCCGACTTATTACCTGCCGACGTTGTAGGTACAATGGTGTATAGTCAGAAAAAAGAAGAATTTCAAGTTAAGCATGGACCGATCTTTGCTAACTTTGTTTTGGCGGATGAAATAAACCGTGCTCCGGCGAAAGTGCAAAGTGCATTGCTTGAAGCCATGCAGGAACGTCAAATAACGATTGGCGAAAAAACATACAAATTGCCATCTCCGTTTTTGGTAATGGCGACACAAAACCCTATCGAACAAGAGGGAACTTATCCGCTGCCTGAAGCACAGGTTGACCGTTTCATGTTGAAGGTCGTTATCAATTATCCTAAAAAAGAGGAAGAACAACGCATCCTTCGCGATAATCTGAAAGGTGCTTATCCGAAATTAGAACCTGTAATGAAAGCCGAAGAAATTATGTCGGCTCGTGAGATCGTTCGTGAAGTTTATCTTGACGAGAAAATAGAGAAATACATTGTCGACATTGTGTTTGCGACTCGCTATCCGCAAGACTACGGATTATCTGACCTTGCCGGACTCATCAGTTTTGGAGCATCGCCGCGTGCATCAATAAGCCTTGCGCTTGCTGCTCGTGCTTATGCATTCATCAAACGTCGCGGATATGTGATCCCCGAAGATATACGTGCCGTATGTCATGACGTTATGCGTCACCGTATCGGACTCACATACGAAGCAGAAGCGATGAACACAACATCGGAAGAAATTATCAGCGAAATCCTCAATAAGGTTGAAGTGCCTTAATTGGGAAAAGGGCCAAATAATTTAGACAAAGTATTCAGAATAAAGGAAAAAATATAAATGATAAAAAAAGCAATATTCTCGGGAGCGATAATTTTAAGTGTATTATTCTCAGCCTGTGGTACAGAACAAAAAGGTATAACCGCTAACGTAGATCCGTATATCGGTACGGGAGGGCACGGACACACTTTCTTGGGTGTAACACAACCGTTTGGAGCGGTGCAGATAGGATTGAACAATATAGATAAAGGTTGGGACTGGTGTTCAGGCTACCATTATTCAGATTCCATCGCAATGGGATTCACTCACCTCCACCTCAACGGGACAGGATGCTCCGACTCGGGAGACTTATTGTTCATGCCATACACCGGAGCCGAAAAAGTGAAACGTGGCAGCCAAGATAATCCGACCGAAGGATATTCTTCCCGATACAGCCATGCAACAGAAGTTGTGTCTCCGTCTTATTACTCGGTAATGCTCGAAGACTACAATGTAAAAGTAGAATTGACAGCGTCGAAGCGTGTGGCTTTTCATCGTTACACATACCTCGACAAAGAGGGTGCGAAATATGTAATGGTTGACTTGCGCACTGCCAACGGGCACGACGGATCATACGAGGCATTTCTCGAACAAGTGGACGAAAAAACAATAAGAGGCTATCGCTACTCGAATGGATGGACAAAAGATCAGCGTATATTCTTTACCGCGGTTTTCTCCGAACCGGTAACATTGAAATTGTATAGCGAAGAACAGCCGGTTGACGGCAAATCGCTGAAAGGATCGAATGTGAAAGGAAATATGTTCTTATCCGATGATGTAAAAGAATTGAAAGTTAAAGTCGGTATCTCTCCGGTGAGTATGGAGAATGCTCAGAAAAATATTGACGCAGAAATAAAAAATTGGGATTTCGAGAAAGTTCAAGCGCAAACCGAGCTTGAATGGAACAATGAGTTGTCTCGCATAAAGGCGGATATTTCAGACCCTGATGCCAATAAGATTTTCCACACTGCACTTTATCACGCCTTTATCCAGCCCAATACATTCAATGATGTAAACGGCGATTATCGCGGATCGGACAAAGAAGTGTATACCAATGCACCGTTTACCAACTATACAGTATTCTCGTTATGGGACACATATCGTGCAGCCCACCCATTATACACCATTGTACAGCCCGAGCGTGTGCCCGACTTCATAAATTCGATGCTTGCCATATATGATCAAAAAGGTCTGTTACCGGTTTGGCATTTATACGGAGGCGACACATATGAAATGATAGGTATTCAGTCGGTTCCTGTTATTGCAGACGCGATACTGAAAGGCTTTGAAGGTTTCGATTATGAAAAAGCTTTTGAAGCAATGAAGGCTTCGATGTTGAGTGACTATAAGAGTCTGAAACATGTGCGTGAAAATGGCTATATTCCTTCCGATCTTGAAGGAGAAAGCGTTGCCAAAGGGTTGGAATATGCAATCGCTGACTGGGGTGTGGCGCAAGTCGCAAAAAAACTTGGCAAGGACGAAGATTATAAGTTGTTCTCGGAAAGAGCTAAAAATTATAGTCACTACTGGGACGGTGAAACAACGTTTTTCAGAGGAAAACAGCAAGACGGAACATGGAGCACTCCTTTCGACCCATATCATTCCACTCATCGTCAAGATGCCTATTGCGAAGGAAATGCATTGCAATACAACTGGCTTGTGTCTCACGATGTAGAAGGGCTTATCTCTCTGTTTGGCAGCGAGGAAGCTTTCATCAGCAAGTTAGATACATTATTCACTTTGGAGGAAGAACTTGGAGAAGGTGCATCGCCCGATATCAGCGGATTCATAGGGCAGTATGCTCACGGAAACGAACCGGGACATCAGACCATATATATGTATGCCTTTGTCGGTCAACAATGGAAGGCTGCCGAGAAAGCAAGATATATAATGAAACACTTGTATAGAAACGATTTCAACGGACTTGAAGGAAATGAAGACTGTGGACAAATGTCGAGCTGGTATGTACTTTCTGCTCTTGGGTTCTATCCTGTCAATCCGTCTAATGGAGTGTATGTCTTTGGTAGTCCGGTTGTAGATAAAGCTGAGATTGCATTGCCGGATAACAAGAAATTTACCATCGTGGCAGAAAACAACTCTGACGAAAACATATACATACAATCGGTAACGCTGAACGGTCAACCATACAGCAACAGTTACATCCTGCACAAAGATATAATGGCAGGCGGCGAACTTAAATTTGTGATGGGAGCTCAGCCTAATTATGATTTTGGGGCAGCTAAGGAAAGCCGTCCGCAATCTAAGGTATATTAAAACCTTCGATCTCGAAGAGAAAAATAATAGAGAAACGATCTTATGGAGACAACCGAATTACTAAAAAAGGTACGTCAGATAGAAATAAAAGCAAAGGGATTGTCTAACAATATTTTTGCCGGACAATACCATTCTGCCTTCAAAGGACGTGGTATGTCGTTTGCCGAAGTCAGAGATTACCAGTTCGGGGACGACATACGCGACATAGACTGGAATGTAACCGCCCGATACAACAAAGCTTTCATCAAAGTATTTGAAGAAGAGCGTGAGTTGACGGTGGTGTTGCTTGTCGATGTTTCGGGCAGCCAAGATTTTGGAACACAAGGATCGGTAAAACGAGATATTGTTACAGAAATGGCTGCGACGTTGGCTTTCTCTGCAATACAGAATAATGACAAAATAGGTGTGATATTCTTTTCGGATAAGGTAGAGAAATTTATTCCGCCCAAGAAAGGAAAGAAACATATCCTTTATATCATCAGAGAATTGATCAGTTTCAAAGCCGAGAGCAACCGAACTGATATAAATATGGCTTTGAAATATCTGACCAATGTTATCAAGAAACGTTGTACGACATTCATGATCTCCGACTTTATTGATGCCAGTGATTATAAGAATGCGCTGACGATAGCCAATCGCAAGCACGACATCGTGGCTTTGCAGGTGTATGACCGCACAGAAACCGAACTGCCTAAGGTGGGATTGATGAAGGTGCGTGATGCTGAAAGCGGGTTGGATCAGTGGATCGACACTTCGTCGAAAAAAGTACAGGGAACATATCGCCAATGGTGGAAACAGCGTCAGGATGCGATGATTGACACGTTCAATCGTAGTCGTGTCGATAGTGTCTCGGTGGGTACAGACGAGGATTATGTAAAAGCATTGATGTCATTGTTTAAGAAGAGACGTTAAGATTTTAAAGAAAAGAAATATATGCTGAAATTAAGGATATATATAATTGTATTTATTTTAAGCTTTGTAGGATTGAACCTACATGCTCAGAAGGCGTCGGTGCGAGCAATTATCGAACCGTCAGATATACTGATCGGAGAGCAGGCAGTAATAGATGTTGAAGCCATTGCTCCGAAAGGGACAAATATCTCCTTCCATCTGTTTACTGATACTATTGTCAAGGGGCTCGAAGTTCTCAGAATGGAGAAAATAGACACCACAATGACCGAAGTGGTTACCCTGCGCCAAAGGTATGTTGTAACATCATTCGACTCCACGCTCTATCATATTCCGCCGATTGCGGTATATAGTGGGCGCGATACGTTATACACAAATGATTTGGGGTTGAAGGTTACTTCTCCCGATCTGACAGAAGCGACAGTGGAGTACTTGCTCAAATTGGCGAAACAAGAAACCGATTCTATCGACTTCGAACAATTGGGGATAAATGATATAAAACCAATACAACCGCAACCGTTTGTCTTTCTCGACTTTATTCTTGATTATTTGCTGATCCCATTCCTCGTATTAGTGGTTTTGGCATTGATCGGGCTTCTGATCTATTTCATCAGACGCAAGAAAGAAAAAGGATATTTCTTTACACCGGAAGTCATTCTTCCTCCGCATGTCATTGCTTTGAATGATCTGAATGCATTGAAAGATAGTAAGATGTGGCTCAGGGGAAAAGAAAAAGAGTTCTACACCAAACTGACTGATATTCTTCGCGAATATATAGGGAAACGATACGGTATCAGTGCACCCGAAATGATAACAGAAGATATTCTGACCGCTATACGGCGATTGTCTGACGTACAATCATCTACCGAGAGTCTCCGTCAGATATTGCAACTGGCAGACTTGGTGAAATTTGCAAAATATATGCCTCTCATCGACGAGAATGATCTGAGCCTGATGAATGCCTTCTTATTTGTCAATCAGACAAAAGTTGAAGAAACTGTGCAACCCACAGATCCGAACAAGGAAGAAGGGAAACCGGCATCGGCAGAAGATGTGAATGAATCGAAAGTGAACAGCTAAAAAACATTTGAAGAATGGAATTTTTACACCCTCAATATTTATTCCTTTTATTATTGCTTATACCACTGATCGCATGGTATATACTGAAATTAAGGAAGACGCAGGCAACATTTATGTTGTCCACAAAAGCCGCTTTTGAGAGAAACAATGTAGCAACCGTACGGGTATATATGCGCCATTTTCCGTTTTTGCTCCGTTTGGCAGCTATCGCGTTATTGATAATAGTGATTGCTCGTCCACAAAGTGTGAATACCTCAGACGTATCCAACTCGGAAGGGATTGATATCGTCATGGCATTAGACGTGTCGGGAACGATGTTGGCGCAAGACTTTGTACCTACTCGCCTCGAAGCAGCAAAAAAAGTAGCGGCAGAATTTATTAATGATAGACCGAACGACAAAATCGGCTTAGTCATTTTTGCCGGAGAGAGTTTTACTCAATGCCCGTTGACTACCGATCATCGCATCCTGCTCAACTTGTTGAACGAAGTGAAGTACGGATTGATAGCAGACGGGACAGCAATTGGCTTGGGGTTGGCTAATTCGGTAAACAGGCTCAAGGATAGTGATTCACAGTCAAGAGTAGTTATTTTGCTGACAGATGGGTCAAACAACTCGGGACAAATAGCACCACTTACCGCAGCCGAGCTTGCAGCCTCATACGGCATACGAGTTTACACTGTCGGTGTCGGTTCGCAAGGAATGGCAACGGCTCGCATCGGCAACCAAGTGCAACAGATCGCCGTAGATATAGACGAGCGTACGTTGACCGAGATTGCAGGGCTTACGAATGGAAAATATTTCAGAGCGACGGATAATACCAGCTTGAAAGAAATATATGATGAGATTGACAATATGGAAAAGTATCACATCAGTGTGAATACCGTAACCAAACGCAAGGAACTATACTTCCCATACGCATTGGTAGCCTTCTGCCTTGTCGGGTTGGAGCTGGTGCTTCGCCGCACATGGCTGAGAAGCATACCTTAGTCATTAAATTGTAATGTAGTTTTAGAAACGATAATTAAATTCGATATATGTTTAGATTTGCTAATCCGGAATATCTGTATCTATTTCTTATAATTCCAGTATTTATTATTGGATTTATAATGCTGAACATAGCTAAGAAAAAGAGTGTAGAGAAATTGGGAACATTGCGGCTTGCAAAAAAGATGATGCCGGAGATGTCTCTGAAAAGAGGGTATCTTAAATTTTGGATAATTATAGTTGTTATAGGATTTGGAATAACACTCTTGGCTCGCCCCCAATTTGGGAAAAAGGTTGAGAAAGTGGACAAGAAAGGGATTGAATTGGTTATCGCAATTGATGTTTCCAATTCGATGTTAGCCCGTGATATTGCTCCAAGCCGATTGGCTAAAGCAAAACAAATTCTGACACGGATAATAGATGAACGTCGCAACGATAAAGTGGCTATTGTTGTTTTTGCCGGCGAGGCGTATATCCAATTGCCGATGACTGCCGACACACAATCTGCAAAATTATTCCTTGAAACAATAGACCCGAGCTTAGTTCCTGTTCAGGGAACAGCTATCGGCAGTGCTGTAAATATAAGTATGTCATGTTTCTCGACTACCGAAAATATGGAAAAAGCAATCGTGCTGATTACCGACGGAGAAGGGCATGACGGCGGAGCAGAGCAAGCTGCTGCGGCTGCTTACGAGAAAGGAGTAAGAGTAAACGTACTCGGCATAGGGTCGGAAGAAGGTTCGCCGGTTCCGTTAACTCAGTATACGAACGAAATGAAACGAGACAATTCGGGCAAGGTTGTTGTTTCGAAATTGAACAAGCAAATGTGCGAAGATATAGCAAAAGCGGGGCAAGGATTGTGCGCCTATGTCGACAATTCGAATAAGGCACTGAAAGAACTGCAATCAGCTTTAGATAAGTTGGAAAAAGGACAGATAGACGGAATTGCATATTCTGACTATGATGAGAAGTTTTACATATTTGCATGGGCAATGTTGATTCTATTGTTAGTCGAAATCTGTATTTTCGATAAGAAGAATAGATTATTTGCCAATGTGCGTTTATTCAGATAATGTATAGATCAAGGGAAATAAATATGAAAAAGATTATTTTATTCATTTTTCTTATATCAATAGCAGCAGGTGCTTCGGCACAGCGCAAAGTGCGCAAAGAGGTGCGCAAAGGAGATGATGCATATAAAGAGCAATTGTATGGAAAAGCCGAGCAGCACTATAAGGCGGCGTTGGAGGGAAACAGTGCTTCGAAAGAAGCGTCTTTCAACTTAGGCAACACATATTACAGGCAAGGGGAATATGATAAAGCCTTAGACGAATACAGACATTATCTGACGATAGAAAATGAAGACCCGGTGCAGGCAAGTGCTACATGGAGCAATATAGGAAATACACTGTTGAAGAAAAAAGCAGGAGAAAAAGCGACTCAACAACCTCAAATGGGAGGCGCACAGGGTGGTGGTGCTCCACAGCAATCGCAAGTCGACTATCTGAAAGAGACTATGGAAGCATATAAGAATGCTTTGCGCATCAACCCTAATGATGATGAGACTCGCTACAATCTGGCTGTTGTGCAAAAAATGATTGACGACCAGGAAAACGAAGGCGGAGGCGAGGACGACAAGAAAGATGACCAACAACAGGATCAGAAACAAGACGATCAGCAGCAAGATAAGCCGAAAGAAGATCCTAAACAAGACCAAAAACAGGATCAAAAGCAAGATCAGCAACAACAGCAGCAACAGAATCAAATGTCGAGAGAGAATATGGAGCAGATTCTGAAAGCGATAGAGCAAGATGAGAAACAAACTCAAGAACGTGTTCAGGCTCAAAAGGCAATAGAGCAACGTCAAAAATCGGATCAGAACAGGCAACAAGATAAAGATTGGTAAATAATTGTATTCTCTAATTATAGATTATAATAAAGAATTTCTTATTTAGTTTTTAAGATGATAATATATAGACAAGCAATGAGGAAGATTTGTTGTTTACTTTTGATACTACTAAGTTCATTTCAATTATACGGACAAATATCGTTCACCATCAGTGCTCCCGAAACAATAGTGAAAGGTGCGCGGGTAAATCTGACCTATGTCTTGAAAGGAGGCAACGGTCAGAATCTTGTCGTTCCCGAAACAATTACGGGGTTTGATGTGCTTTTCGGACCTTCTTTTGCGCAGTCGTCATACTCATATTCTGACTCGTCAGGCAAAATGCTAACAGAGAGCAGTATTAGTTATACATATACACTGATGGCTAATGCGGAGGGTACGTTTACATTGCCCGAAGCATCGATTGATGTGAGTGGTAAGACATATAAGTCGGGAACAAAAAAAATAAAAGTACTACCGCCGGATAAGAATACGGAGAGTGCTGCTCCCGGACAGCAACAGCAAGCGATGTCGACCAAATCGATAGGTGAGAATATTGATCCCGAGGATGTTTTTATACGGGCAATTTATACAAAGAGTAAAATAAAAGAGCAAGAGGCTGTAACGGTTACATTCCGTTTCTATTCAGCCCTTGAACCGGAAAGAGTGGAATCCTTAGAGTTCCCCGAATTTGAGGGGTTTATCACTGAAGATCAACCTTTGTCTCACAACAGACAGCTCCAGATGGAGCACTACAAGGGGCGTAACTATTATGTAATGGATATGCGCAAAACGGTGTTGTTTCCTCAACGATCGGGTAAGATAACAATCCCTTCGGGCAAGATGGAAATAGTATTGGTTGTGCCTACCGGACGACGCGTTAGATCGTTTTGGGGGATAAAGGATGAGACTGTATTGGTTACAAAAATGCTGACATCCAACCCGGTTACACTGAATATTGAACCTTTACCAACGGAAGGAAAACCTGTTGATTTTTCGGGAGGTGTGGGAACTTTCTCATTCAAGTCCGACATATCGGAAAAAGAAATAACCGCAAATGACGCTGTAACTATAAAGGTTGAAATTGCAGGAAATATTGGGACACCAAAGGACATAGATAAGGTTATAGAAAATGACGGTGAAGGAGTAGGATTATACAGAACTGAATTCTTTTATATGGATAACGATAAACTTCCAACAGAAGATGAACAATTTAAGGCATATAAAGTAGTTGCAGAAAAACTTCAAGGGAAACCTTTGGTTATTCGTACTTTAGATGTAGGGGGAGATAAGGAAATTCCATATTTAAATCTTCCAAAAGAAATGAATCCATTTTTAGGATATAGAGCTATAAGACTGTGTCTGGATAGAAAAGATATATTTAAAA
>CALNCC010000011.1 GCA_937875275.1 uncultured Dysgonomonas sp.
ATGTACGGCACGCCCATATTTCAGATCGCCGACAATCGTAATGGTCAGGTCTTCCAGTTTGCCTTGCGTCTTGTATATCGAATATATATCCAACATGGTTTGTGTCGGGTGCTGGTTTGCTCCATCGCCGGCATTGATGATAGGCGATGTAGATATTTCCGACGCATAGCGTGCCGCCCCTTCGAGGTGGTGTCGCATAATGATAAGGTCAGAATAATTGCTCACCATCGTGATTGTGTCTTTCAGTGTTTCGCCTTTTGTCGAGCTTGTCGTGGCTGCATCAGAGAAGCCAATCACTCTACCTCCCAAACGGTTGATTGCGGTCTCGAAGCTAAGACGGGTTCGTGTAGACGGCTCAAAAAACAGTGTCGCGCACACTTTGCCTTCCAGCAATCGGCGGTTGGGGTTTTCATCAAACTTTTCGGTCAACTTCAGTATTCTCAGAATGTCTTCTTTCGAATAGTCCGTAATTCTCACAAGGCTTCTGTTTTCCATGTCTTCAGCTTGTTATCGATTAATAGATAAAAAAACCTCGAAAAAGAAATATCTTTTCCGAGGTAAATTAATATGTCGTTTTGTTTATTACAAGAAACAGGTTGGCAGTCAGAGAAGTAATTGTGATGCTGGTATATAAAGCTATTCTTCATGACTGACCGTTTATTGTTCTCACAAAGATAAATGTTTCTAATGATAAAGCTCTATTTTCGGGATACATTTTTTACACTTCTTCGCCAAACAAAGTTGCAGAGGTGTGATCTGTGATGCGTACATTTACCAGTTCGCCGATGCGATGACTGCCTTTGTCGAATATTACCACTTTGTTCTGTGATGTGCGTCCGAAAAGTTGCTCACGGGAACGTTTCGAGAATCCTTCTACCAAAACTTCGAATGTTTTACCCACATCAAGTTTGTTGCTTTCAAACGAACATTCGTTTTGCAGTGCGATGATTTGCTGCAAACGTTGAGTTTTCAATTCGTCAGGAATATCGTCCGCCAAATGCCTTGAAGCATATGTACCGGGGCGTTCCGAGTATTTGAACATAAAGGCTGAGTCGAAGCAAACTTCTTTCATCAGCGACAATGTGTCTTCATGATCTTCTTCTGTCTCGGAATGATAACCGCACATAATGTCGGTAGATATCCCACATCCCGGAATAATTCTTTTGATTGCAGCAATACGGTCGAGATACCATGCTCGGTCGTATTTACGTTTCATTACCTCCAGCATGTGTGTGCTTCCCGATTGCACCGGTAGGTGAATGAATTTGCAGAGGTTGTCGTACTTCGCTATTACCTCCAATGTTTCGTCCGTCATGTCTGTCGGATATGAGGTTGTGAAGCGGATGCGCATATTTGGCGCAGCTTTAGCTGTGAGCTCAAGTAAAGTCGGGAAATCAACTGTTTTGCCATCCTCGTCAGTAAAGCGGTAAGAGTTGACATTCTGACCCAGAAGCGTTACTTCTTTAAATCCTCTCTTGCGCAGGTCTTCCAACTCATTCAATATACTTTGAGGCTCGCGGCTGCGTTCTCGCCCCCGAGTGTATGGGACAATGCAATAAGAGCATACTTTATTGCATCCACGCATGATGGAGATAAAGCTCGAAATATGATTCCCTCCGATTCGCAGAGGAATGACATCTTTGTACGTCTCCGTTTTGGAGAGTTGTACATTGATCGCTTTTTCGCCTTTTTCAGCTGCTCCGATAAGGCTCGGCAGATCGAGGTAAGCATCGGGACCGACTACTACATCGGCATGATGTTTTTCGAGAAGATCGTCTTTTACCCTTTCAGCCATACATCCGAGTACTCCGATTATCATACCGGATTTTCTCTTTTTGCGGATGGCATTCAGATACTCAAGTCGTTGAACTATTTTCTGTTCGGCATTGTCTCTGATCGAACAGGTGTTAAGGAAAACTGCATCGGCATCGTCCATCGTTTCAGTTACAGCATAGCCACTCAACTGCATCACAGACGCTACTACCTCCGAGTCTGCCACATTCATTTGGCATCCGTAGGTTTCGATGAACAGTTTTTTTTCTTCATTCTCAGTCGTGGATTTAAAGTCCAGTCCTTGTTCGTTGTTCATTCGTTTATTTTTTTAGTATGAAATAATAATTAGGGTTACAAAGGTAATACTTTTTACACCAAATTGCTGCGATGAAATTCCTTCCGTTGAAGAATAAATGTTATAATCGGATTAGTGAGCGATTCTTTCTGCTTTGTTTTTTGCTCTGAGATAGGATATAGTTTTATATTTGTAGAGATGGAAACCTGTAACTGTGAAATGCCGTGAAAAAGTCTCTGCAAATATATTTGATCTTATTGATTATACCGATATCTCTTTTCTCTCAGAAAAAAGAGTTTACTCTGAACTTGGAAGGGAAGAAGTATGAAAAAATAGAAGTTGTTGTAGCTACGGACTCTATGCGAAATATACCTTTAGATGTTGTTGCTGTTGATAGCTCTACATGGCGGTTCTCGATTCCAAATGAAATATATGAGAAGGCTTTTTACATTCAGATAAAACCTGTTGTTGAGAAAAAAATGTCGGGGAGACTTTATTCCATGATGTTCGCATACGTTGATGGATGCGATACCCTAAAAACAGCCTCGAGCCTGTTCTCTTTAGACAATCAGATGCTTAAGGCGCGATTCGGTCGGACAATACAATGTGATAATTGCATTCCGGTGGATGTCGGTGGTAAAGAGGTCATGATGTCATACACGAGTGATATATTCTTAATCGATAATTTAGAACTTGACTCAGACTTATATGTAAAGATGAAATATCCATACATTGATCGTCTTATCGAAGGCGAAAAATATGAGGACTATATTTTAAGGTACTCTAATCTTGTAGAAAAATATCGTAATTCCGAGTATTTATTAAAAAATCTATGGAGTAAGATGAGAGGTTATCAGTCGAAAAATGACATAGAACAGGTCTATAACAGTTTTTCGGATAGTCGAAAGAACTCATATTATGGACTGATAATAAAGGATTATATTTCGAAACGTTTTGATACAGGCTATTTGTTCGAAAACATAGAGCTCCCGACCATTGACCCATCTAAAACGGAGAAAATAATATTAGATAAAACAAAACCGGCATTACTTATTCTTTCGGCATCATGGTGCGGACCGTGCCACAAATTAGTTCCGGTATTGAAAGAGATTTATGACGACCTCAAGGAAAATATGAATATGGTGTACCTGTCCATAGATGAACCAGCGACAAGAAGTGCGTGGTGGAAATTTGTGGAAAAAGAAAATATTCTTTGGCGTAGCCTTATTTTGGGAGATGATAAAGAGTTCAAAACGAAATATGATATAAGCCCTATTCCGGATGCTCTGCTTGTATTGCCTAATGGCAATGCGAGACGCGTCGACCTACAGAGTGAAGATGAACGGAATATGCTATATGAATTAAGAAATAATTAATACAAATTGAATTACTGATATTTAATCCTCTAAACTATGAAAAAAACACTCTTATTCATTTTTGCAATCTGTGCTATCTTAGCTAACCTGTCAGCACAAGAGAAATATTACACAGTTCCTTTCGAAAAGATATTAGATAAAGATTATAGCCGCGTATGGCGATATATCGCAAAAGAAAAAAATGTTGACCATCTCAAAAACCTTCCCGAAAATTCTATTTATGCGGTATATTCGATGACGGTAAATTCGGATTTGCCTGCACCCAAAGACAGTATTGATTATAATTATTATAAGGGAAATAAGATTTATTTTTATACAGCCATTGATAAAGAAAAGAATGAAAAATATGTAATTGTTGATAAGAACAATAACTATGATTTCTCTGATGATGAGATGTATACGTTCTCTTTAGAAGGAGCACCGGATTTTCAGGGTAGACGAGAAAAGATACAGGTAAATGTAAATGCGACATATTATATAAAAAATAATAGTATTCCTACAATACTTAATATTCAAATTGAACCATTGGAAAAATCAATGTCTACCAGAGGAGGGGATATTACAGAAGATGATAAACTGCTTGATATTGCTGTATGGGATTTATCTTATTTTTCAGGACAGTGCAGTGTAAATGAAATAGCCCTTGACTTTCGGTCAGATAGCAGAAGTATGATACTTTCTGATATTAATAACAATTTTACTTTTAGCGTTGCGGCTTTAAACGATCCAACATTTATATACCAATCATCATTAAAAATTGGAGATAGTCTTGAGGTTGCTGGCAAGATTCTCAAATTGGAGAAAGTTTATAAAAACACATTGTTCTTGAAAGATATGGGAGCGGCATCCGTTTATGGCGGGATGGTAGGCAAACAATTCCCCGAGGAGCTACTCGTAAAAAACATCAAGTCGAAGAAAGAGTTCAATTTACGCAAAGAGATTGAAGGTAAATATGTTTTTATCGATTTCTGGGGAAGTTGGTGTGGCCCATGTATTCAATCCGTTCCTAAGTTAGTAGAAATGTATGCGAAAATAGGTAAACGCAAAGATGTTGCGGTAATTGGTCTTGCGGCAGAAGAGGAGCGAGACCTGGAGAAGCTAAGCGGGTTGATAAAAGATAAAAAGATCAAGTGGGCGAATTACTGGTTTTTGAGAAAGGAATACTTAAAAGCCGATAATCCATGTCAAAAGATGACAGTTGTTGCTTATCCGACTTATATTATCTTAGATAAATCGGGGAAGGTCGTATATCGTGAAAGTAGTTCCTTTAAAGCGGAAGAGGCATGCCAATTCTTCCTCAACTTGATTGAGAAAAAGTAATAAATCATTTGTTTTTATGAATATTGAGTTGATCGGGTATTGGCTAAAGCTTAGAAGAGTTTTTCCAATACCTGCTCAATTATTGCGGGAAAGTGTTTGTATTCAAGTGCGTGAACCTTATCGGCAACATCATCGAAAGAGTCTGTTTTCAAGACAGGGCATTTAGCCTGAAAGATGATCGCCCCTTCGTCGTAATTCTCATTTATATAGTGTATCGTTATGCCCGACTCGGTCTCGCCGGCAGCAACAACAGCCTTGTGCACATTGTCTCCATACATACCCTTCCCGCCAAATTTGGGGAGTAGGGCGGGATGAATGTTTACGATCTTGTTTGGATACGACTCTGTCAGATTTTGCGGTACTTTGAGGAGGAACCCGGCAAGAACGATGAAGTCAATCGCATTCTTCTTCAGGCAATCCAGAGGTCTCGAAGTCGCTTTTGGAAAAGGTTACGGACTCAATGCCTAATCGCTGGGCACGCTGATGCACAAACGCATCTTTTTTGTTCGAAATGATGAGCGCAACATTCACTCTGTCATTGTTTTTAAAGTAGTTGACAATGTTTTCGGCGTTAGATCCCGATCCCGAAGCAAGAATTGCAATATTTATAGCCATATCGTTTATATTGGTTTTTGCACAAAATGTGCGAAAATGTGCATTTTGCTGTAAATTAATGCTTAAATATTTTTTTAGTATGAATAAAAAGCTTTTACTTTGCAGCGACAAAATTAAGAAAATAAAAAATAACTATTAATTTAAAACAAAAGATTATGTCAGAAGTAGCATCAAAAGTAAAAGCAATTATTGTTGACAAACTAGGAGTAGAAGAGTCTGAAGTGACAAACGCTGCTAGCTTTACTAACGATTTAGGAGCTGACTCGCTTGATACAGTGGAATTGATCATGGAGTTTGAAAAAGAATTCAGTATCTCAATTCCGGATGATCAAACAGAAAAAATTGCTACAGTAGGAGATGCAATCTCTTATATCGAAGCAAACACAAAATAATCTTTATTCCGTTCATATTTTATTATGGAATTAAAAAGAGTTGTAGTAACAGGTCTGGGAGCAGTATCACCGTTGGGTAACGATGTCCAAACTACATGGGACAACGCCTTGAAGGGGGTAAGTGGTGCCGGGCCTATTACTTATTTCGATGCATCGAAATTTAAGACACAATTTGCATGTGAGGTAAAGGATTTTGATCCGTCTCTATATTTAGATAGAAAAGAAGCTCGCAAATGTGATCGGTATTCATTGTATGCGATTGCTGCATCTGATGAGGCTATCAAAGATTCTGGACTTGACTTCGAGAAAGAAGATCGGGATAGAATCGGAGTCGTATTCGCTTCAGGAATCGGAGGTATCAAAAGTTTTGAAGATGAGGTGGCAGGATACTATGCTCACATAGAGTTAGGTCCCAAATTCAACCCATTCTTCATTCCTAAGATGATATCTGATATTGCGGCAGGACATATCTCAATACGCCACGGACTGAGAGGTCCAAACTTTGCAACGGTTTCGGCATGTGCTTCTTCTACTCACAGTGCAATTTCAGCATTCGACCTTATCCGTCTCGGAAAAGCGAACGTAATTGTAACAGGTGGAGCAGAGGCTCCTGTAACTCCTGCGGGAGTTGGAGGATTTAATGCCTTGACTGCATTGTCTACTCGCAACGATTCACCCGAAACAGCTTCTCGTCCATTCAGCGCAAGCCGTGATGGATTTGTGATAGGAGAAGGGTCAGCATGTCTGATTTTCGAAGAACTGGAACATGCCTTGGCGCGTGGAGCAAAAATATACGCCGAAGTTGTAGGTAGCGGAATGTCGGGAGATGCATATCATCTTACAGCATCGCATCCTGAAGGCTTAGGTGCTAAATTAGTTATGAGTAATGCCTTAGAGGATGCGAATATGCAACCAGAAGAGATAGACTATGTGAATGTACATGGTACGTCGACTCCGGTAGGTGATCCGTCGGAAGTGAAAGCGATCAAAGAAATATTTGGTGAACATGCATATAAATTGAACATCAGTTCGACAAAATCAATGACAGGTCACTTGCTCGGAGCAGCAGGAGCGCTTGAGTCTTTGTTCTGTGTATTGTCTGTTCAGAACGATATCATACCTCCAACAATCAACTTCACAGAAGGAGATGAGGATCCGAATATTGATTATAAAATGAACTATACATTCCACAAAGCAGAAAAGAAAACAGTTAACGCTGCTCTTTCCAATACTTTCGGGTTTGGTGGTCATAATGCATGTGTAATAGTGAAAAAATTCAGCAAGTAATAGTTTAAATACAAACAAGTTGCTTAAGAAATTATATCGAAAGGTAAGGCTTCTTCCGAAATACGGGAAGGAGCCTTATGTTTCTTTTTACAGGATACTAAATTTCTATCCGTACAACATCACCTTATACGAACAAGCACTGTTGCATAAGTCTTCGTCGATAAAGCTAAAGAATGGGAAATGGATAAATAATGAGCGCCTCGAATTTTTGGGTGACGCTATACTAGATGCCATCGTGGCTGATATTGTATTCAAAGAATTTGAATATAAGAAAGAGGGATTCCTTACAAATATGCGCTCGAAGATCGTGCAACGAGAAACACTCAACCGCTTGGCTCTCGAACTGGGTATCGATAAGTTGATAAAAAGTTCGGCACGCAACTCTACCCACATGACCCACATGTACGGTAATGCCCTTGAGGCTCTGATAGGGGCAATCTATTTAGATCAGGGATATCGTGTCGCAAAACGATTTGTGTATGAACAGCTAATACTAAAACATCTGAATTTCGATGTGGTGGTTCAACAGGAGGTTAACTTCAAATCGAAGCTGATCGAATGGTGTCAGAAGCACAAATACACGATTAATTTCGAAATTACGGATACATATGTAGACTCAAACAACAACCCTGTATTTACGACAGTTGTGGTTGTCATGGGTACCAATCTTGGTTCGGGAAGGCAGCAAAAGAGGCATTAGATCGCATAGAGTCGGATAAAGATTTGTTATTGAGGCTCGCAACGAAAGCCGATGATGAACAATAAAAAATCCCGATCCGAAGAGATAAGTACTTCCTGACCGGGATAATTGTTTTCTTTTACAAACTGCTACATCAGCGAACGTTCGCAATACTGATAATGTCAGCAAATACACCGGCAGCAGTAACGCCTGCCCCTGCTCCATATCCTTTTATAATCATCGGATATTCGTTGTATCGCTCTGTTGTAATTTGTATAATATTGTTGCTCCCTTCGAGGTCGTAGAACGGATGGCTTTGCGATACTTCTTGCAACCCGACTTCACATTCTCCATTGTCGTATTTGGCTACAAAACGCAAACGCTTGTGTTCCTTTTCCAATTTTTCGCGTCTCTGTTCAAATTCGTCATCCAACTCGCCGATGGTATTCCAAAATTCTTCTATCGTACCATCAAAGTATTTTTGCGGAACAAAGAGATTCTTCTTTACGGCCGATTGTTCTACCTTATATCCGGCCTCACGAGTCAGAATCACCAACTTGCGCACAACATCCATTCCGCTCAGGTCGATGCGAGGATCGGGTTCGGAATAGCCATGCTCTTTAGCCAATTGGATGGCTTTGCTGAAAGATACGTCCTTGCTCAGTGTGTTGAAAATGAAGTTGAGTGTACCTGACAGTACGGCCTCTAAGCGGATGATTTTATCTCCCGAATTGATGAGCGAGTTCATCGTATTGATAATCGGAAGTCCTGCCCCGACATTTGTTTCAAATAAGAATTTGACATTTTTTTCGCGTGCCGTATTCTTCAGTCTCTGATAATTGCTGTAATCAGACGATGCTGCAATCTTATTTGCCGTAACAACAGATATGTTGTGCGACAATAAATCCTGATAGATGTTTGCTACGGCCTCGCTCGCCGTGCAATCGACAAATGCTGCATTAAAGATATTCATATCTATGATGCTGTCTCGCAATATCTCGGGAGAACTTGGTATTCCTTTCTCTTCCAACAACTGTTTGTACCCTTCCAGCTTTATTCCTTCGCGGCAGAAGATTGCTTTACTGCCACGCGCAATGCCTACAACATTGAGTTTCAGTCCGTGTTGCTCCATCAGTTTGGGCTGTTGTTGCTTGATCTGTTCTATCAGATTTCCACCGACAACACCTATACCTGTGATGAACAGGTTCAATACTTTATATTCGGACAGGAAGAACGAATCGTGTAGCGAGTTGAGCGCTTTGCGCAGATACTTGTTCTTTATGACGAATGAGATATTTACTTCCGATGCCCCTTGTGCACAAGCTATAACGCTGATGCCACTCCTTCCCAATGTTGAGAATAGCTGTCCGGCAATACCAGGTGTGTATTTCATATTCTCTCCGACGATGGCAACAGTAGCCAAGTCTTTTTCGAGCAATACGCGATTGATGCTTCCTAACGATATTTCATGAGCAAATTCTTCTTCGAGAACGTGCACGGCAAGCTGTGAATCTTGCGAGGGAATTCCTATCGATGTGCTGTTTTCGGATGATGCTTGCGATACGAGAAAGGCGCTGATGCCATTCTTAGCCAGTGTCTTGAATATGCGATAGTTGACTCCGATGATGCCGACCATGCCAAGCCCGACGACCGTAATGAGGCACGAATCGGGAATAGATGAAATGCCCTTGATGAGGGCTTTACCGTCTTTCTCGCCCGAACTGTGAGATATATATGTCCCTTTTGCCGCAGGGTTGAACGAGTTGCGGATTCTGATAGGGATATTCTTGTGATATACCGGAAACAATGTAGGCGGATATATTATTTTCGCGCCGAAGTTGCAAAGCTCTGTTGCTTCGGTAAATGTGAGATATTCAATTACATGTACGTTGCTTATAACCTCGGGATCGGCAGACATAAACCCATCTACATTCGACCATATCTCCAGTACCTCGGCGTCGAGAGCCGATGCGAAGATAGATGCTGTATAGTCTGACCCTCCTCGTCCTAAGTTGGTGATCTCATTCGAGTTTTTACAGCTCGATATGAATCCCGGAACGATTAGCTTCTTCGATGAATTGATGTAGGCATCCTGAATCAGTTTGTTCGACAATTCCAGATCGGGAGTATGTTTGTTAAACGCCGCAGTCGTTTTTATGAGTTGTGCAGAGTCTATCAATTCGTAGTCGATAAGGACATAGCTCATAACCAACGAAGACAAGCGCTCCCCGTAACTGACTATCTTGTCCGAAGTCTTCAACGATAGATCATTGATGAGAAAGACCCCGTTGAAAATATTTCGTAATTCTTCGAGAAGACCATATACTTTAGACAGCAATCTTTCTTTTCTTGCTGAATCTAAATTCAATTCGTTTATGATTGTGATATGGAGATCTACAATCTCTTTGAAGCTTTTCTCGTATGTAATATCCCCATCTGTTGCCAGCTGAGAGGAGTGCAATAACTTGTCGGTAATGCCTTTAAAGGCAGATATTACGATGATAGCATTGCCATCGACCGAGTCTTCTATGATTTCTTTTACATTAAGAATATTACTTGCAGAACATATAGATGTTCCGCCAAACTTCATTACCTTCATATTTGATTATTCCTATTTGTCGGATTTTTCTTTCAATTTTTTTATGTTCAACGCACTTACGTCGGGTTTTTCTGTATACATCAATCCGCCTTTGTTTTCTTTTATACGTTCGAACTGAATGCGGCTTTCTCGCGCACTTTTTTCTGTTTCAGGTTTCTCTGCTTCGGGGATGCCGGTTAGTTTCGATATGGCAGCACTCAACAGGGTTTCTTCTTGGTCTCCCAAAGCTTTCAGCCCTTCGTGTAGCATATCGAAGTCGTCTCTTTCTATATCAGGTGCAAACCCTGAACTGTAATTAGACGATGCATCCGGGTCTTCTTTTTTGTACAACTTGTTGTGAGATCTGAATACTATAGGCCACATGGCATATGTGTTCTTTGCATCTTCTTCTTCATGGAAAAGCCACGAACCGACGTTCTTACCCTCAGTTTGAGTGCCAATGACTACAATGTTTTTTCCTTTTTCCTCGTAGTATGGAGAAAGTGTGTTGATGAGCATTTCGCTAGCGGACGCAGTGTATCCTGTTGTTAGAAAATACAAATTGTCGAGCTGATCGCCCAGGTTAGGGATGCTTGCCAGTTTGCTGGTTCCACTGGTTATTGCATCAACGAAATAGCTGTACATCCATTCTTGTTTTCTCTTGTCATTGTCATCCATTTCGTCAAAAATGGTTTGAAATCCCTGATTATATGTTGAAATCTCAAAGATGTCTGATGTGCTTCTGTCGGGTACGATGGCACTTGCTATATATTGCGCGCTTTCTACCAATCCGCCTCCGTTATATCTGAGGTCGAGGATGAGGTCGTTAACTCCTTGGCTGCGGAAACTGTCGAATATTTTCATCAACTCCACATCGTAAGTGTGATTATCTCCTCCGGCTATAAACGAGTTGTAGACTAAGTATCCGATCTTGCGTCCTTCTATTTCGAATACCTTATTCATCAAGATTGGCGATTCGCTATAATTGGGCGTTGTTTTTATTGTAGTTTTTTGGATATGTGAGTTTTCCATGTCTTCTACACTGGCATAGAATTCTATCTCGTACGACGACTTGTTTTGTGCAAGTATCGAATACCAATTGTTCAGACTTATCTCTGTGCCGTTTACTGACTTGATAATATATCCTCTTTTTATTACGTCGTCTTTCGCTGTTTGCGTCTCATTCTTTATGTACGAAACGATAAGGCGGTAGAACAAGGTTTCTCCTGTAATCTCATCGGTGAATCGGATCGGTATATACTGAAACCCTATATCAGACGTGCCGATATTATCGCTCTTTGTATCTAATGTCGCTTTGTTTATATTCTGATGAGTACCTTCTAAGTATGAATATTTGTCATTTTTATATAGCAGATTCTTGAAGAAATCGTAAGGGTCGATTCTATAATCAAGATCGATGCTGTCAGGTATCATATTATTCCAATAATAGTAGTCCGACATATTGTCTTCTATCCAGCTGTTGACATATTCGTTGTCGGCCTGAGTCGTATTGCCCCCTCCGTTATTATTGTTGTCGTTGTTGTTCTTGCCCCTGCCACTGTCATCGTCGCTACAAGAGACCGATAGCAAGACAGACGTTAAGAGAACAAGGTGTGTAATGAATTGTTTCGCTTTTTTCATAATCAAATTATAATCGCATTGTTCTGCACAAATATAACCATTATATCAATATGTGGATTACAAAATAAGTTCTCCTTTTCCTTGACGAATGATTTCAAATGCGTTTTCGGTACAATCTACGATCGTAGATCCTTCGAGTCCGCCGTATCCTCCGTCGATGATAATATCGACCAGGTCTTGGTATTTTTCATTTATCAGTTCGGGGTCGGTAGTGTATTCCAATACCTCATCATCATCTTTTATCGATGTGGTCATCATTGGGTTGCCTAAGCTGCGCACAATCTCGCGGATGATGTTGTTGTCGGGAATACGGATGCCCACAGTTTTACGGTTTTTGTATATCTTGGGCAGGCTCGATGTTGTGTTGAGAATAAAAGTGAAAGGTCCCGGCAGATTCTTTTTCATCATCTTGAATGTCGCGGTATCTACGCGGGCATATTCGCTGATGTCGCTGAAGTCGTAGCAAATGATAGACAGGTTACTCTTCAGTGGATTGATTCCTTTCATCTTGCATATTTTTTCTACTGCCTTCACATTCATCGCATCGCAACCGACGGCATATACCGTGTCGGTGGGGTAGATAATCAGCCCGCCGTTTTGCAGGGTGGCGACAATTTTGTCTAACTCCTTCTGATTGGGATTCTCATCGTATAACTTTATAAACATAAGCCAAAACTGTTTTATAAAAAGAACAGCTCATAAAAAATCTTTATGAGCTGTCTTAAAAGAGTTATATTTCAATTTTTATTTCTTCTCAATATAGTCTTCGACAACAGCCTGAGTTAGCCCCATATTGGAGAACCCGCCATCGTGGAACAGATTTTGCATCGTAACCTTACGCGTGAGGTCAGAGAACATAACGATACAGTAGTCTGCACATTCTTCTGCCGAAGCATTACCCAGAGGAGACATTTTCTCGGCAAAGTCGAAGAATGCACTCATGCCGCCGATACCTTGTCCGGCAGTAGTCAATGTCGGCGATTGAGAGATTGTGTTTACACGCACCCCTTTGTCGCGACCGTATACATAACCAAAGCTACGACCGATAGATTCGAGCAATGATTTAGCATCTGCCATGTCGTTGTATCCTGTAAATGTGCGTTGAGCTGCGATGTGTGTAAGTGCAAGCACCGAACCTCCGTCTGCAATAGCGTCAAGTTTTTTTGCTGCTTGCATCATTTTGTGAAATGAGATAGCAGAAATATCAAGAGTCTTATCTAAGAAGTTGTAATCAAGATCGTCATAGGCTCTTCCTTTACGCACGTTCGGAGACATACCGATAGAGTGTAGAACGAAGTCGATCTTGCCTCCCAATATTTCCATTGATTGGCTGAATACTTGTCCAAGTTCTTCTACATTACTGGCATCTGCTGCGATAATTTTTGCATTTAATTTTTCGCTCAATCCGTTGATTTCGCCCATACGCAATGCCATTGCAGTGTTCGATAACGTGATGATGGCTCCTTGTTCAACCGCTTTTTCTGCAACTTTCCATGCAATAGATTTGTCGTTAAGAGCACCAAAGATGATACCTCTTTTGCCTTTCAATAAATTATTACTCATGTCTTATTTTATTAGTATTTATTTTTCTTCGTGAGATTTCCAGCACAAAAATACGAAATTTGTGCAATATTCAAATAAATGTACCCCTTTTCTCTCTCTTTTTACTGATATTAAGCACGAAAGGCGGTTTGTGTATGCCTTTTTATGAGAATAAGGACTTCTTATGCTTTTTCTATTATATCTTTGTTCTGAGCCTAATGGCAGGTGTGGCATAGTAATAAATAAGAAAAATAAATAGTATGGTACAGAAAACATTACTCTTTTTCATGGCAATGTTCGTCGTTGCTAATAGTTATGCACAGGAACGTCCTTATCGTCCGGTTAAAGCTGAATTGACGGATAAAAATTCGTTCTCGATGGTCGTATATCCCGATCCGCAGGCGTATGCCAAGTATGCAGAGAACCAACCGATATTTGAACTCATGACTGCATGGACTGCATACAATATAGAGCGACTGAACATGATGGCTGTCTTGTGTACCGGCGACTTGGTAGAATTTAATGAACTTGCCATTGCCGATCCCGGAATGAGCAACCAAAATAGTCTGGAGCAGTGGAGGGCAACTTCCAAAGCTTTTGAATGGTTGGATGGTAAAATACCTTACATCAACTGTCTGGGAAATCACGATTATGGATACAAATCGTCTGAAAAGCGAATCACTAACTTCTCCACATATTTCCCCGTAGACCGCAATCCTCGTTGGAAAGATTGTCTTGTGGAAGTTGCTCACAACTATGAAGATAAGCCTACTCTGGAAAATGCTGCGTATGAGTTTCGTAACGATAACTGGGGTAAGATGCTCGTTTTGGTACTTGAGTTCAATCCGCGAGACGAGATACTGGAGTGGGCAAAGAAGGTGTGCGATAAGCCGAAATATAAAGATCATAAAGTGATTGTGCTCACGCATTCGTACATGGACTATAAGGGGGAACGATTTATAACCGAAAGTTATTATCGGATGCAACCAGCTAATTACGGGAAAGATGTATGGGAAAGACTGATATACCCTTGCCCTAATATTAAACTGTTGATTTGTGGGCACGATGCACGAGAAGGAAGCTTCGAAGAGAACGTCGGATTCCGCAAAGACCAGAATGTTGCCAAGAAAGACGTATATCAAATGATGTGGAATGCTCAGACAGCCGGAGGCGGATGGGAAGGCAATGGTGGCGATGGCTGGTTGCGTATCCTTGAATTTATGCCCGACGGCAAAACAATCAAAGTAAAGACTTTCTCTCCTTTGTTGGCAGTCTCCGTTGCGGCTTCGTCTCAGGCATGGAGAACCGATAAGTATGACCAATTTGATATTGTTATAGATTGAGGTTAACAGGAATGATGCCAATGAAATAAGCAGCCTTGTGTTGCTCTTATTCTCATTCTTTCGTCGAAACGAAAACTATACCGATAAATATAATTTCTTACATTTGAGCGATGATACATGTAAAAGGCATATCAAAGTCGTACAAGAACAAAATTGCTCTTGAAAACGTTAATTTTTCTGCATCTCAGGGTGAGATAATTGCTCTGTTGGGGGTGAATGGCGCCGGTAAATCTACCTTGATGAAGATTCTTACGGGTATCTTGTCGCCTGATGCCGGCACGGTCGATATTCTTGGCTATAATGTTGAGAAGAACCCTATCGAGGTAAAGCGAACCATAGGCTATCTCTCCGAAGAGAATCCATTATATGAAGATATGTATGTGATGGAATATCTTTCTTATGTTGGAGAGATATATGGTGTAGAGCCGCAAAGAATGAAGGATATAATCGAACAGGTAAATTTGACAAAGGAATACAAGAAGAAAATCAAGGCTCTGTCGAGAGGTAACAAGCAGCGTGTAGGTATTGCTCAGGCGTTGTTGCACAACCCGAAGTTTATTATTCTGGATGAACCGCATACGGGACTTGACCCCAATCAGCGAGCAAGCTTGAATGTGATGCTGAAAGACCGCTCGCAGGACAAGGTGCTATTGTTCTCGACTCATTTGCTGCAAGATGTGAAAGATATTTGTACACGGTTTGTCTTTATCAACGATGGAAAAATTGTGGCTGATGATCGTGTAGAGAATATTCATACAATAGAAAAAATATTTCAATCCATTACGAATGAAGATAATAGCTGACAAAAATATACCATTCCTCAAAGGTGTTGTAGAACAGTATGGCTCGACAGAATATCTTGAAGGGGCTGATTTCACACACCAGAATATAAAAGACGCCGATGCGCTCATTGTTCGCACCGTAGCCCGTTTCGACGAGAAGAATCTAAGGGATACAAGCATAAAATTGATCTGCTCAGCAACAATAGGTTACGATCATATAGATACGGACTATTGTGATGCTCATAACATCGAGTGGCGCAATGCTCCGGGCTGTAACTCGTCGTCGGTACAACAGTATGTCGTTTCGTCTCTTATTATCTTGTCTATGAAGTATAATTTCTGCCTGAAAGATATGACTATCGGCATTGTGGGTGTTGGCAATGTCGGGCGCAAGGTTGCCAAGGCATGCCATATCTTAGGGATGAAAGTATTGTTGAACGATCTGCCGAGACAAAAAGTGGAGGGAGATGCTGAGTTTGTCAGCTTAGAGAGAATAAAACAAGAGGCAGACATAATCACATTTCACACTCCGCTGACTATGGAGGGGGAATATAGAACGCTACATCTGGTTGATGAGCGCTTTTTTGCGTCATTAACAAAAAAGCCTTTTATAATCAACTCGGCACGAGGAGGTATTGTGAAAACCGATGCAATGAAAACGGCTATTGCAGAGCAAAAAATAAAGGGAGCTGTGATTGACTGTTGGGAAGGAGAACCGCAGATAGACACTGAATATATGGATATGGTAGATATTGCGACGCCTCATATAGCCGGCTATTCGGCAGATGGGAAGGCGAATGCTACACGTATGTCGTTGGCTTCGATTGCCGACTTCTTCAATCTTGACAAAAGTGTTATTAGTGGGATAGAAGCCCCTCAGCCACCTCAACCGGCAATTGACCTTAATGATGAGGTTGCAGAGAATCGCATTTTCTCCGCCATTTTGCGAACATATAATCCAATGGAGGACGATGCGAAATTGAGGGAAAATCCTGCATCATTCAAACGGCTGCGCAACGAGTATCCATTGAGACGCGAGTATCCTGCCTATAATATCGGTAACGCAACAGAGAAAGAAGCCTCCATTCTGAATGACCTTGGATTCACCCTTAAGGCTTGATGGCATAAAAGAAATATAGGACTATCCGAACATAAAAGTTTGTCAAGTCCTATATCTTAATTTGTTTTCAAATATTCTATTCACAGAGAACCGAGAACGTTTTTGCTCAGTCTCTTTTTATTCGAATCTAATTGGTTTTATCGATTATTGCATTCTGAAAAGACCATATTTGAGCATGCAGATAAAAGCCCTTACGCCATCGCGCCAGCCAATCTTTTTGCCTTCTTCGTATGTTCTGCCGTAGTACGAAATACCAACTTCGTAGATACGCACATTCGGTATGCGAGCTATCTTAGCCGTAACTTCGGGTTCGAATCCGAATCGTCTTTCTTGTAGCTTCAGCGATTTAATTATGTCTGCTCTGAATAACTTGTAACAAGTTTCCATGTCTGTCAGATTCAGATTGGTAAACAGGTTAGAAACAAAAGTTAGCATTCTGTTCCCGATTGAGTGCCAAAAGAACAGTATTCGGTGAGGATTTCCACCCATAAAACGTGAGCCGAAAACGACATCGGCAAAACCTCCGATTATAGGTTTCAGCAAGATGTTGTATTCCTCAGGATCATACTCGAGGTCTGCATCTTGAATGATGATGTAGTCGCCTGTGGCTTCTGCAATCCCTCTATGCAAGGCAGCTCCTTTACCCATATTCATCGGTTGTTCATACAGTTTTATGTCAATACCCTGATGGGAATCAATATATTCTTTTACCACTTCTACTGTATTGTCTTTCGAACAGTCATTAACAATGATCAACTCCTTCTGTATATTGTTCAGAAGTTCGACAGCAATAACCTTATCCAATATCAAATGGATTGTTTTAGCTTCATTGTAAGCAGGAATAACGATAGATAGTTTCATAAGTTGCTATTAAAAATCAGTGCAAAAGTATAAAAATATATTTGTTTATTCATTATTTTATCCTAAAACCATCTTTTTCAGAACTTCCCCGAAATTCTAATCCACTCCTATAATACGGCGTGCAAGGGATGCAAAAGTCGAAACATTGATCTCCTTGCAATGGAGAATAGATTGTTTTGCCATCGATGTCATGCCTTTCAAAATGGGGATCAAAATATTTTTTCACGTAATGAAAATCCTGTGGTTTGTATGCTAATGATATCCAATGGCTTTTTTGATAAGGCTTTATGTCCCATCCTGCTTTCACTATTAAAACTAAAACAAGCGAACATGCTATAATGTTTAGCATCTTTTTCTTGTTTTGTAAAACGTCGATCTTGAGCATAAAAAAGATGGGGATAATAAAAGCGCATAGCAGAAATGCCAAATTGAATCGAGGATCGGGAGCAACTGCCAATCCGAATATTGATCCCATCATGGCAACAGCCCAAACCCTCAATAGGTTTTTGTCTGCTGCCTGCTTCTTTATCAGAGTGTATATCCATACACAAGGGGAAAGCAGCATCAAGACATAGGATAACGCGTAAATCTTTGATAGATTTTTGAACCAGATAGGGCCCCATTCAATTATCGACATCTCGGAAACTGTATCATGTGGCAAGAATGATATTTTCGCATATGCGCTGATAGATTCTTTCTCTGCCGAAACAATTTCTAATGGTATTTTCCAGTCGAAGGTGAATATGTCGATTGCCGGAAATGGATAAATCAGGTAGCCGGACATTACTACAAACCGAGCAATCCACGGCAACATAATGAATGCAGCTAATAGAATATACGCAGACAATAGGCGATAGTTCCGACTCTTAGCGAAATGAAATAGGATAGGCAATGAAATCAGAAAAACAAATAGGGATGAAATCTTGAGCGTTATACATGATAACGGAAGAATTAGAAAAATAAGAACAGCTTGCTGTGCGGATCTTGGTTCCAAAACAAGCTTCAACAGGAGGTAAAGTACGATGATGTTTACTAACAGATCGGTAGACGAGGAAGATATCCCTTTGACGAATGCGAAATAGAATATAAATAATGTCAGATACAAGCCTACCACCTCCCAAATATTTTTGCGTTCCGTTATTCTTTTTATAATCCAAAAGGAGAACACCAAACAGCACAATCCATTGATTGCAAAATTGGGATTGGAGAATTGCGGATTGTAAGAGAATATATTATACAGCAAAAGAGACGTTGAGTTGAAACTCAATCGTCCGTGCAAATTGCCTAAACCGGGAACGACAGCATATTGTTCTCCCCAAGCTAAGGTTTGCAGATGATATAAGTTAATGTCATAGCCCGTCGGTATCAGCAGACTGTATATGAGGATAAGTAGTGTAACAGATATTGACAATATCTTTATTGGAGAAGATGCCTGTGTGAAGAATCTGTATGCTTTGCCGCAAATCGACGAAAGTCGTTTCCTGTGAAATATCCAGTATGCTGACGCAATAGCAGCAAAGGCTGCCTGTACATATATATTCAACGGGGAGATTAAGGAAATTGCACAGGCAAGCATAGCCACTGTCGCCAACCCGATCCAAAACAAATCTGTCAGAGAATATTCCGCTTGTTGTTTTGAAATTTTATTCCACAATTTAGCCAGAATATCTCCGAAACAGATAGTCGTTAGAGATGTAACAATCCACAAAAGAAGGATAGTTAACACAATCTTATTTCTTTAGAATATTATCGAAGTATTCAATCGTTTTAATCAACCCTTCATTCAATTGGATTTTCGGTTCCCAATTCAATTTTTCCTTTGCAAGAGTTATATCCGGACGACGTTGTTTCGGATCATCGCTTGGCAATGGCATGAAGATTAATTTCGATTTCGAGTTGGTAAGTTCAATCACTTGTTGTGCCAATTCTAACATAGTAAACTCTCCCGGATTGCCGGTGTTCACAGGGCCTGTAAACGAATCGTCGGTCGCCATCATTCTTATCATAGCTTCTACAAGGTCGTCTACATATTGGAAACTGCGTGTTTGTGTGCCATCGCCATAGATCGTAATATCTTCTCCCTTCAATGCCTGCACGATGAAGTTCGATACTACGCGCCCATCGTTCGGGTTCATGCGAGGACCGTAAGTGTTGAATATGCGAACGATCTTAATCTTCACATTATTTTGTCGGTGATAATCTGTGAAAAGTGTTTCGGCACAACGTTTCCCCTCATCATAGCAAGAACGGATTCCGATCGGATTCACATTGCCCCAATAAGATTCGGGTTGCGGATGCACATTAGGGTCGCCATACACTTCGCTTGTCGATGCTTGCAAGATCTTGGCGCGTACACGTTTTGCTAATCCCAACATATTGATTGCTCCCATTACCGATGTCTTGATTGTTTTTATCGGATTGTATTGGTAGTGTACGGGAGACGCCGGGCATGCAAGATTGTATATCTCGTCCACATCTACATGAAACGGATGCACAACATCATGACGGATAATCTCGAAATAAGGATTGCTTGTCAGATGGATAATGTTTTCTTTCGATCCTGTGAAATAATTATCGAGACATATTACCTCATTACCCTCGTTCAGCAACCTCTCGCAAAGGTGTGAACCTATAAATCCGGCACCGCCGGTTACCAATATCTTCTTTCTATTCATTCTGTGTAAAGTATTGCTTGTTATTATTTACCTGATACTATTTTCTTTATTTCGTTCAATTTGTTTAAAGCCTCCATCGGAGTCAGATTGTTTATGTCGAGCGATCTGATTTCGTCTCTCACTTGGCTGAGTACAGGGTCGTCGAGTTGGAAAAAGCTCAATTGAAAGCCTTCTCGCTGCTCTGTTATGTCCGATATTGGTTTCGCGATTCCTTGTTTGCGGTTACCTGTTTCCAGTTGTCCCAGTATGGTATCTGCTCGTTTTACGATGCTTTGCGGCATCCCAGCCATCTTTGCCACATGAATACCGAAACTATGTTCGCTACCCCCTCTGACCAATTTGCGCAAAAATATAACTTTATTATCAATTTCTTTGACTGACACGTTGTAATTCTTTATTCGCTTGAATGACTTTTCCATCTCATTCAACTCGTGATAGTGTGTCGCAAACAGCGTTTTTGCTCTCGCCTTAGGATGTTCGTGTATGTATTCTATTATTGCCCACGCAATAGAAATACCATCATATGTACTTGTGCCTCGCCCCAGCTCGTCGAAGAGAACAAGGCTTTTCGGCGAGATATTATTAAGTATGTCGGCGGCTTCGTTCATCTCTACCATAAATGTAGATTCGCCCAAAGATATATTGTCCGAAGCACCTACACGTGTAAATATTTTATCTACGAGCCCTATTTTTGCCGATTCGGCAGGCACAAAACTTCCTGCCTGTGCCAATAGCGTAATCAGGGCTGTCTGGCGCAACAGCGCCGACTTACCCGCCATGTTAGGTCCGGTAATGATGATGACTTGCTGCGAATCGCTATCGAGCAATACGTCATTGGTTATGTAGCTTTCGCCGAGCGGTAATTGTTTCTCTATTACCGGATGTCTCCCTTTCTTGATATCTATAATATCAGAATCATTTATTTCGGGACGAATATATTTATTCTCTTCAGCAACTTTGGTGAATGACAGCAGGCAGTCTGATTGAGCTATCAGATTCGCATTCTTCTGAATGGCGGATATATAGTCGACAAGGCTCTGAACCAGATTGTTGAATATTGCTGCCTCTAATGCTTGTATTTTTTCTTCTGCGCCTAATATTTTTTCTTCGTAGTCTTTCAATTCCTGAGTGATATATCGCTCAGCATTGACCAACGTTTGCTTGCGTATCCATTCTTCAGGAACTTTGTCTTTATGCGCATTCCGAACTTCTATGTAGTAACCGAATACATTGTTGAAACTTATTTTGAGCGAAGAGATTCCCGTAGTCTCCATTTCTCGTTGCTGGATTTTCAGCAAATAATCTTTGCCGGAGTATGCAATGGCTCTCAACTGATCCAATTCTTCGTTGATCCCTTTGTTGATAACATTACCCTTGTTCAGCATTGTCGGGGGATCGGGATGTACTTCCTTCTCTATTCTTTCTCTGATCAGAGGGCAGGCGTTCAATCCTTCTCCTATTTTCCTTAAGCTATCCTCGTCAGCGTTCTGAAACAATTGTTGAATATTGTCTATTGCAGACAGGGCAACTTTCAATTGCACGACTTCGCGTGGCGAGACCCTATTTGTTGCAACCTTCGATATTATTCGTTCGAGGTCTCCGATAAGCGATAGGCATTCTTCAAGTTTAGTTCTCAGCTCTTTATCCTTGAAGAAATATTCGACTACAGAAAGCCGAGCATTGATAGGCTCACGGTTTTTCAACGGGAATACTAACCATCGGCGCATCATTCGCGAACCCATAGGCGATACTGTGCGGTCTACAATGTCGAGCAGACTGCGTCCACCCTCGTTCATTGTCGAAATCAGCTCGAGGCTGCGGACAGTAAATCTGTCGAGGCGTACATACTTGTCTTCCTCTATGCGAGAGAGAGAATTGATATGTCCCACCTGAGTGTGATGTGTAGCGTCAAGATAGTGCAGGATTGTACCGGCGGCAATCGTTCCCTCTTTCAGTTGTTCGATACCGAAGCCTTTGAGGTTTTTGGTTTCGAAGTGCTTCAGCAATCTGCCGCGCGCAGTGTCTTCGGTAAACACCCAGTCGTCGAGTTCGAAAACAAAGAAACGAGACCCAAATTCTTCTTCGAATTGTTTTCTTCGGTTTCGTTCTATGAGAACTTCTTTGGGTGAAAAGTTATTCAGCAATTTGTCTATATATTCTCGCTTCCCCTCAGCCACAAGAAACTCGCCGGTAGATATGTCGAGAAAAGATATACCATAGTTCTTTTTCGCAAACTGAATAGCACAAACGAAATTGTTCTCTTTGTGGTTGAGTATATTATCATTGATGGATACTCCAGGAGTAACAAGCTCTGTAATGCCTCTTTTGACAATCTTTTTTGTCAATTTAGGGTCTTCGAGCTGGTCGCAAATAGCGACACGTTTTCCGGCTCTTACCAATTTTGGCAAGTATGTGTCGAGGGCATGATGAGGAAAGCCGGCAAGCTCGATGGATTGCGCGGCTCCATTTGCTCGTCGGGTAAGCGTTATACCCAATATTTCGGATGCACTGATGGCATCGTCGCAAAAAGTCTCGTAAAAGTCCCCAACCCGAAATAACAATATTGCATCAGGATGTTTGTCCTTAATCTCAAAATACTGTTTCATAAGAGGGGTTTCAACTACACTTTTTGCCACAGGATACTTTATTTATGATGTTCGTAAATAGCTTAACAAGCAAAAGTACAAATCTTTTATCAGATTGATTTTCTTTTACGCATTAATATTTTTATTTCTTTGGATGAAAAAGCATTGCTGACAGAGGTTGGGATTACCTCTTTTGATTAGACGTAAAAAGAAAATACTCGGAAAAGAGTGTTAAACAACATTTTATTAAATTAAAAACGACCAACGACTTTGGCGTATCTTCACTGTTTAATCTATATTTGCCATATGACTTATTCAGCTAAACATATCAGTATGAGAATGATTACATTATTTATATCTATATTATTATTGGCTTTTCACGCGCAATGTTCATCAGACAACGAAGATAGTGATGAAGATACATCTGCTGTTACAGGAACGATAAAGCTTTCTACTTCAGAAATATTGATGAAAGCTGTCAGAGACAGTGCTACATTTACAATTACATCCGATGTGTCGTGGAATGTCTCGGTGCCTGCATCCGGAGGATGGTGCAAGGTTGATAAAACATCGGGAACAAACAATGCGACCATTGAGGTTACGGTAGAGGCTAATCCTAAAATAGAAGAACGATCGACACGTATTACGATTAAAAGTTCAGCCGGAAATAAATATGTTGAGATCAAACAAGAGGCTAAAGAGCCTGATCCGGAGCCCGAACCCGAAGAAACGGGAGTTTACCTTCCTTTGTTGACTATCACAACAGTCAATAAAGCTCCTATTCTCGATCGTACGAATTATATAAAGGGAGCTATAAAAATAGAATCTCGAAACGATGCCGGAATAGTTAGTAATACTCTGTTGGATATAGAAATGACCGAAGATGGAATACGAGGACGAGGGAATAGTTCTTGGAACTCGCCCAAGAAACCATACCGCATAAAATTGGATAAATCGGTGGAGATATTAGGTATGCCCAAGAGTAAACACTGGGTATTGTTAGCCAACTATTCAGACAAGACACTTATGCGCAACAGTCTGGTATTCGAGATTAGCAATAGGATGGAATATGCCTACACGCCACGATTTCAGCATGTAGATGTCGTCCTCAATGGAGAGTACGTGGGCAATTATATGTTGGGCGAACAAATAAGAATAGATAAAAATAGAGTGAATATAGCTGAACTGAAGCCAACATCAGAAAATATTACAGGTGGTTATCTGTTTGAGATAGACGAGCGCAAGGATGAGGCAGATGAGGCATTCTATGTTGACACAAAAGGGAAAGACATGAATGGCAGTCATAAGCTTGTGGTTGCTGTGAAAAACCCTGAGTTAGCCGACATCACAGATGCTCAGAAACAATATGTTGTGGATCATTTTCAGAACATAGAGGATGCCCTGTATGGCAGAGACGGCAAAGATCCTGCGACCGAGTTCCCGAAATGGGTTGACATGAAATCTTTTATAGATAATTTTCTCATCAACGAGATATCAAAAAATGTCGATGGTAATTTACGCCTAAGTACATTTATGTATAAGAAAGAAGACGACAATCTCCTTTACTTTGGACCTGTTTGGGATTATGATATTGCTTTTGGAAATGCTGATTATGGTGGCGGTGATGCAACAACAGGTTGGATGTCGCGAGGCGACCGATGGTATAGAGAATTTTTCAGAATCCCGAAGTTTGACCAGATGGTTAAGGATAGATGGAAAGAGCTTCGCAGCAACCAGTTGAGCGAATCAAACTTAGCTTTATATATAAGTGAAACGGCGAAAAAATTAGAAACTTCTCAAGAGAAAAACTTTGAGAAATGGAAAATCTTGGGTGAACATGTGTGGCCAAATCCGGCGGGTCATGAAGAACGAAAAACATACGCCAGTGAAGTGTATTATTTGAAAGAGTTCTTGTTGCAGCGAGCAAAATGGATGGACACTGAACTTAAATGATTATTGTGATAGGAAAACGATCGCTCCGAAGAGGAATCTTTTATATAACAACAGCGGCTGCTCCAAATCTGGGACAGCCGCTGTTGCTTTTCGGTGCTTCTGTACTCTATTCTTTCTCGCCATAGGCCAGGTCGCCGGCATCCCCTAAGCCGGGAACAATATATGCTTGCTCATCCAGCTCCGGATCAATGGCTGCAACCCACAGCGTCGTATTTTCTGCCGGGAAATTCTTCTTACAATAATCTATCGCCTGTTGGCTGGCTATGATAGTCGCTATATGCAAATGCTTGGGCTTCCCTTTTGTCAACAGTGCCTGATAAGCCAAATCCATACTGGCTCCGGTGGCCAACATCGGATCAGCCAATATCAATACCTTACCTTCAATCTTCGGTGATGCTATATATTCTATGTGAACATGGAAAGTCGCATGATTCTCTTTATACTTGCGATATGCCGATACAAAAGCACTTTCGGCATTGTCATAATAGTCCAATATGCCATGATGAAAAATAAGTCCAGCTCTAAGTATCGTCCCTATCACGATGCTGTCAGACGTAATTGTTGTGCGAGATACACCTAATGGAGTGGTAGTTTCTATTTCTTTATACTCCAACGACTTGCTTATCTCATAAGCCATTACCTCGCCTATGCGTTCAACGTTACGTCTGAATCTCAACCTGTCGGTTTGGATATCTACATCACGCAATTCACTTACAAACTTATTCAACAAGGTATTCTCTTCCGAAAGATTTATTATTTCCATACTTTTCTTATTTATATTCTCAGCCTAATAAAAAGGGCAAAAAAAACAGAGGCTATATCGTTATTATTATTTGTTATTTTTCTTCAGTCTCATTCCATATATTCCACGCAGCCAAAGCTTGCAGTTGCAACATTTCCAAGCCATTCTTCACCTGTGCTCCATATTCTTTCCCTTTCTTCATAAATAGGGTTTCTGCCGGATTGTACACAAGGTCGTAGAGCAAATGATCGGTCGTCAGATATTGATATGGAATATCGGGGGCATTCTCTATATTAGGGAAAGTACCCAAAGGGGTTGTGTTTACCACAACTCTGTATTCAGCCATCACGCTTTCAGTCAAATCGTCATACGACAACATCCGAGCAGATGGTTTTCGCGAAACAAGGGTTGCTTGTATGCCTAAATTCTCCAATCCTCTGACGATGGCTTTCGACGCACCACCTGTTCCCAAGACTAATGCTTTCTTATGACATTCGCCAAGTAATGGAGCTATTGATTGCTGAAAACCAACGATATCCGTGTTGTAGCCCTTCAGGTGCATCGCCCCATCATCGGCATGTGATATGCGAATGACATTTATGGCTCCTATCTTTTTAGCCTCATCATCCAGTTCGTTCAAAAAACTTAACGTCTGCTCCTTATATGGTATCGTAACATTCACCCCTTTCAATCCTTGTACCGAAGAGAGGGTGTTCATCAACAACGAAATGTCAGGAATCTCAAAATTGAGATACTCAGCATCTAAATTCTCCCGTTCAAATTTTTCGCTGAAAAACTTTCTTGAAAAAGAATGTCCCAGCGGGTAACCTACTAATCCGTACTTTTTCATTTTTTGAATAGATCAATTATTCTCGATTGAAGGTACAAAAAAAGTCCCTGCAAAAACAAGAACTTTTTGAATCAATACTTATATATTATTTCTTCGTATATCGACTGTTCAACAGGTTGATAACCTCGTCTGTTACATCATATTCTTTTCCTGCAACCAATATATTGTCGTGGCGCGTATTGCTGAATATTATGTGATAGTTAGCAGTCTCGTTATATAGTCTTATATTCGTGATTATTGAATCTGCTACTGCTGCATTTACAACCGCATCTTCCTCTGCTCTTTCATTCAAGTGTTTCTGTTTCAGTTCTTCGTAGCTTATCTGAAGTCTTTCGAGACGAGTTCGCTCCTGATCATACTCATCCTGACCGATGAAGGCGTTTCTTTCTAATCTTTTTTTAAATGCAGTAACCTCACGTTGAAACTCCTTTTCTTTTCCCTCCAACACCGCAGTCATTTTTTTCCATTCTTCAAATAATCGAGCGTTTTCGTCTATCGCGTATTTGTATTTGGTTATAATAGAGTCGATTGTTACATAAGCAACAGGTATGATGTGGGATGAATCACTTTTTGAGAATAGGCTTACCGCCTCAGCACTTTTGTCTGCTGTCTCGTTCGACTTCAGAACTAAAATAAACAAGATGATAATAGCAACAGCTAGAACGCCATTGATGATATAAGAAATATTCTTCATTCTATATTTTGTTTGTTACACTTACAATTACAATTTAAAGCTAAGCTATGCAACTTATTTTCACGGATCGTGATATTCTATTTTTTTAATTTGATTGCGGAGCAAAGATAATCGGATGATAAAATAAAACCATGAATTTAAGCATAAAAGTTCTAAAAAAATTGCTATTTCCCTTTTGTGTTAATACTTTTATGAAAAATCGAACATATAAATAAAACTCAATTATCAATTGATATGAATATTAAAGACTTAAAACCTTCGGAAGTTTGGTATTATTTCGGTGAGATATGCAAGATACCAAGACCGTCGAAAAAGGAAGAAAAAATAAGAGCTTATTTAAGAAGTTTTGCAAAAGAGCAGGGTTTAGATCTCAAAGAAGATGAGATCGGTAATATCGTTATCTACAAAGCAGCAACAAACGGTTGTGAAAACATGCAAACCGTCATCCTGCAAGGTCATGTCGATATGGTTTGTGAAAAGAATAGTGATACAATTCATGATTTCGAAACAGACCCGATAGAAACATACGTAGATGGTGATTGGTTGAAGGCTAAGGGCACAACCCTCGGAGCTGACAACGGGCTGGGAGCCGCTGCCGCATTAGCTATCCTGGCATCGAAGGACATCCGGCACGGGGCGTTGGAATGTCTTTTTACGGTTGACGAAGAAACAGGCCTGAATGGCGCGCAAGCTCTCGGAAAAGATTTGTTGGATGGGAAAATCCTCATCAACCTCGATACAGAGGAAGAAGGGGAGGTGTATGTCGGATGTGCCGGTGGAAAAACGACGAACATTGTTGTCAACTACGAAAGCGCGACTCCTCCGATAAATCTGTTTTGGTTCAAGATACAAGTTAATGGGCTCAAGGGGGGGCACTCCGGAACAGATATCGACAAGGGATTGGGTAACGCAAATAAGATATTGAACCGTTATTTGTGGACACTGAACCGAAAATACGGCATTTATTTAGCAGATATCAAAGGGGGAAATCTCCACAATGCTATACCTCGCGAGGCTTCTGCAACAGTCGGCATCGCATACGGAGAGAAGGAGAGTGCGATAATAAAACTGAATGTTCTTCTGGCCGAATTGACAGATGAGTTGAAACATACCGATGCTAATGTGAATCTGGCAATAGAATCGACAGATAAACCGACATCTATTATAGACAAGGAAAATTCTGACAAACTATTGAATGCCTTATACGCTTGTCCTCATGGTGTCTTGAGTATGAGTTTCGATGTTCCCGGCATGGTGGAAACATCTACAAATCTCGCTTCTGTGAAAATGGGGGAAAGCAATACAATACAGATATGCACGAGCCAACGCAGTTCAGTAGAATCGCTTAAAGACAATGCGAGCAACATGGTCAATGCTGCATTCTCGTTAGTCGGAGCACAAGTGAAATCGTCGGACGGCTATCCCGGATGGAAACCGAATGCCGATTCTGCGATACTGAAAGTTGCCGAGAAAGTGTATTGCGATCTGTTTGCAACTAAACTGAAGGTGATGACGATACATGCCGGATTGGAATGTGGTATCATTCTCGAAAAGTATCCACAGTTAGATATTATTTCGTGTGGTCCAACAATCACCGATGCGCACTCGCCAAGCGAACAGACAAATATCCCTTCTGTCGATCGTTGGTGGACTTTCTTGTTGGGTATATTGGCAGACATCCCTCAAAAGAATTAAGATAAAATCGACACGTTCATCGTATAAATAGAGGAATGCCCAATCAGGTGTTCCTCTATTTTGAGTATTGGAGGTATACTCATAAACTGGAAGAAAAGAGAATTACACTCAATTGCAAAAGAGTATAATAGAGATTATATATCCAACAGGAAATTGTTACCTTTGCATGAGCAATTATCTATATCAGAGTTCCTGATTGCTGCATATAGATATAGATTGCAAGAAAGAAGGTTACAATCAAAAACAGGAGTGATTTATGTTACCTTTCGGACAAAAAAGAAGAAAACAACAACAAATCGATATGACAGAAAAAATAGAAGAAGAACAGCCATCATTCATGCAACTGGCGATGCACTATGGAGCCATATTGGGTGTCTTTTGGCTATTCAAATATCTGTTTGTTATTGGCGATGGATTCACAAACCATGTGTTCATATTCCTTTTTTACTTGTTGAACGTAGGAACTTTTATGCTCGTATATTACATCTATATTAAATACAAGAGCACCATTGTCGGGCAAGGCAAAAAACTGCTACACGGCGCACTGTTCATCGCTCTCACATGTTTCTTCGCTTCTTTTTTCGAGGGATTGATAATGTTTATCCATTACAAATTTATCCATCCCGAGTTTTTCCAGAATATGATCAGCCCATACATCGAGATGGTAAATAAATTCCCCGCTCCTGAAGGCGTTGATACAGCACAGTTTGACACGATAAAAAAAACATATATCGGAATTTTTTCGAATAGCGCTTTATATATTGTCTCCAATTTTATGGGAAATACAATATTAGGTTTTATCTTAGCACTCCTTATCGGAGCTATAAGTCCGAAAGTAAACAACAACTAAAGGGAACCCGATGGATATATCTGTTGTCATACCATTGTATAACGAAGAAGAGTCTTTGCCTGAGCTTAGTGCGTGGATAAAACGCGTGATGGACGATAACGGCTTTTCGTATGAAATATTCTTTGTTGACGATGGCAGCACAGACGATTCGTGGAATATCATTACCACCCTGAAGGAACAATACCCCGAAATAAGAGCAATCCGATTCAGACGCAACTACGGCAAATCGCCTGCCCTATATTCCGCTTTTCAACGAGTAGAGGGAGATGTTGTGATAACTTTAGACGCCGACCTGCAAGACAGTCCGGACGAGATCCCAGCCTTGTACAAGATGATTACCGAAGATGGGTATGATCTGGTGTCGGGTTGGAAGAAAAAACGCTATGACCCTATCAGTAAAACGATACCGACAAAGCTATTCAACGCCACGGCACGTATGGTTTCGGGCATCAAGCTGCACGACTTCAACAGCGGCATCAAGGCATACAAGAAAGCTGTAGTAAAAAACATAGAGGTGTATAATGATATGCACCGCTACATTCCCTACTTAGCCAAGAACGCGGGATTCAAAAGGATAGGAGAAAAAGTAGTACAGCACCGCTCCCGCAAATACGGAAAAACAAAGTTCGGAGGAATAAGCCGTTTCTTCAACGGGTACCTCGACCTGATGGTGCTTTGGTTCCTCTCCGCATTCGGACGTAAGCCTATGCACTTCTTCGGTGTATTGGGTACGTTGATGTTCTTTGTCGGACTAATCGCCGTTATACTTGTCGGAGCAAGCAAGTTATACGCTATAAGCAAGGGTGTCGCGCATCCATTGGTAACAACATCGCCATACTTCTATATATCACTGACAACAATGTTGTTAGGAACACAACTCTTTCTCGCGGGTTTTTTAGGGGAAATGATCTCCCGGAATGCCTCCGAGCGGAACAGCTATAAGATAGAAGATGAAATATAAGGGGAAGTACCAATTTTGAAAGAAGTTGGTATTTTTTTTAATTATAAAGGTCAACATATTATGAATTTGAAAGAACTGATAGAGAATCGCTATTCAGTAAGAACCTATTTATCAAAAGCAGTAGAGGATGATAAGCTGAACTACATCCTCGAGTGTGCAAGGCTGGCTCCGTCGGCATGTAATTTTCAACCATGGCAATTCTACGTAGTAGCCGGTGCAGACAAGAAACAAGAAATCATAAGATCGTATGAAAGAGAGTGGGTGAAGAATGCCCCGGTTTTTGTTGTTGTGTGCGCTGATAAATCGCAGTCGTGGGAACGCGCTGACGGAAAGAACTCATCGGATATAGATGCATCAATAGCTGCCCAACACATCTGCTTAGCCGTAGCCGAACAAGGATTGGGCACTTGCTGGATATGCAACTTCAAAGCTGAGATATTATCAGAGGCACTCGATCTCCCAAAACATATTGAACCGATCGCTATTTTTCCGATAGGGTACATTGACACAGAGAAAGGGAATGCGCCTGAAAAGAAACGTAAAACGTTGGCAAAAGTAACAAAATGGATTTAATTTCGATGATACTCCTCGCCATCGGATTGTCGATGGACAGCTTGGTTGTCGCTCTTACCAGTGGAGCAATTCTCGGCAACCACAAACCGTCGAGCGTATTGAAAATATCCGGTATACTGGGCATAACGCAAGCTGCACTCACAGCCTTAGGCTGGCTTGTTGGGTCTACTTTCGCAAAAGCGATCGATCAGTACGACCATTGGCTGGCATTCGCCATATTAACTTTTTTGGGAGGTAAAGTCATCTATGAAAGCATGAAGAAGGAGAGCGAAAAGCCGGCCTTCAACCCTTTGAGTAAGCGGGTAATGTTTAGCCTTGCCGTAGCGACGAGTATCGATGCCACAGCTGTTGGATTATCATTGTCATTGGTGCGGATTCCGATTGTAGAGCCGATAATTGTTATTGGCATCACAACGTTTCTTGTCGCTGCCTTCGGGCTTGTATTCGGCAGTAAAATAGGACAACGCTACAATTTGCAATTAAACATATTCGGAGGCATAATCCTTATCCTCATCGGTTGCTGGATATTGGCTAATCACACTATTTTCGCTGTGGAAGATAATTTAAGAGTTCTTAGTATGCTGGGGAAGTAAAACTCAATGCTTGTTAAAAGAACGACAGCAATACAACAAATCGCCTTTTTCAGGCATTATATTTGTATATACTATACCAAAAGGCAAATATTATGGAACTGATTATACTACTCTCTCTGATATTATTATTCTTTCTGATAAAAATTGTTTCCACCATAGTAAGAGGTGTTTCGTTTATCTTTGGCGGACAATCTTCTCGCCAAGATGGCGGACAACATTATAACTCGTCATACACCAACAATAATCAGACACGGGGAAACAATGATGAGAAGAAACAAAGTTCAGGGAAGGTATTCGGGCAGAATGAAGGTAAGTATATTTCCTTTGAAGAAATAAAAGAGTAGCACATCCGACACGACTGTATATTTTCTTTCTGATTTTGAATATAATATATCTTTTGTTTTTATTATATTTACAGCCTGTTAGACTTGTTTTAAGTCTTCTTTTAATCTTAAAATATATAGCTATGAAAAAAATTGCAATCACATTAGGTGTGCTTTTCTTGACTCTATCCTGCAATAAGCAACCCCAAACAGAAGAGAGTGTAGAATTATCTTTGGAGTTGAAGAGAGATTCTATTATTATATATGTTGATAGTAATGATCGCAGATATATCGATGACCTACAATATTTTGACGATTTCAACACCAAAAATCGCTTGGAAGATCTGAACAAAAAAATTATTTCGGATTTCCCTTATATTGAATTGACGCAAGAAGACAGGCATGGCAACCAATTCCTTATCCCGTCTATATATTGGTTACGGAATGGAGAGGAATATATAATTCATAAAGACAGTATTACGAATAGGGTTATTGTAAAGTCGGAAAATGAGAATCTCCAAATAAACAAAGAAGCTATGTTTTTTGTAGAGCTGACCGATTCTGTTTACCTCAATACAGAATACACCAAGCTGTATAAAGAACCAATAGGTTTGAAGAGTCGATTCGTTATGCCTCTTTGGGGGGATACAACGGATTATCAAAAGATGGTTTTTCTTAAATTGAAGGAGCAAAAAGATAACTTAGAGGTACTAAAAGGTACAGAACGTTTGCTGGAATTATATAAAGAGACTTATGATAAACAACTCTCTTTTTTAGACCGAAGAAAAGAAAATGTTTCGCAGGAGTTCTATCTATTGGCAAAGACTTATTTTCACACAAATTATATCTCGGATATCTGTTCTTTCTATCGTCAACAAGTAACTATAAACCGAGATAATGAAGAGATAAAAACTGCCGCAAAAGAAATGCTGAAAAAATATATGTCTGAATTAATTGATGACAACTTACTTTTCTCACCGAGCTATAAATCGAATATAACAGATTTTTATGCATTCAAATTTATGACAGATAAAAATCTAACACAGAAAAACACAGTTGAGAATATTGAGGGAATATTGGCTATCTCCAGAGCATGCGATTTGTCAGAAAATTATGAATATCTCCTGTTTACATATACCAATCTGAAGTTTGACATCGACAAATGGCAGAAAAAGGATGAGTTCGATCCATCATTTCTCAACACATATTTTGATAGTGCAAGAGACGAAAGTTACAAAAACTATCTTCGGTTGAAACTTACTCAATATGAAGCAGAAGAGTCTGTGAAAAAAGGGAAATTAGGTAATAATATACTTCACACTGCCGATCTGAAAAAGATAGAACTCGACGAGTTGATTAAATCGTATGAAGGCAAATATATTTATCTCGACTTCTGGGCATCGTGGTGCACTCCATGCCGGGCATTAATGCCAAAATCAAAAGAGTATGCCGAGAAATATAAGAACGATGTTGTTTTTCTCTACATCTCCACAGATACCGATTTTACCGCATGGGATAAGGCAGTCAACATTGAAGGTATAAGTCGTCAAAAATCATTTCTGATATCAGATAAATCAGATTTTGCAAAGACGATGAAAATCAAAACGATTCCTCGTTATATGATCTTTGATAGACAGGGGAAACTGATAGATGGTGATGCTATTCGCCCGGATGATTCTAATTTTGAACAAAAATTTGATAAGTTGATATGATATTTTAAGGGGTATTCTCATACCAATGTAAAATATGAAAACAGGCTGTCCCCATTATGGAAACAGCCTGTTTTTTTGTCTATTATTTGAAAGGTATTACATCATTCCACCCATTCCGCCACCCATAGGAGGCATTGGAGGAGCAGAAGGAGTATCTTCTTTCTTATCGGCGATAATACATTCGGTAGTTAAGAACATGCCGGCAATCGAAGCCGCATTTTCAAGAGCCACACGAGTAACCTTAGCCGGGTCGATAACTCCCGCAGCATTCAGATCTTCATAGATATCAGTACGAGCATTATAGCCAAAGTTGTCTTTGCCTTCACGCACCTTTTGCACGACTACCGCGCCTTCTTTTCCGCAGTTGTTTACAATCTGGCGAAGAGGTTCTTCGATAGCACGTTTTACGATCTCGATACCTGTTGTTTCGTCTTCGTTTTCGCCCTTAAGATCTTCAAGAACATCTATCGCACGGATATATGCAGTACCTCCACCCGGTACCGTTCCTTCTTGCATAGCTGCACGAGTAGCCGAAAGAGCATCTTCAACACGGTCTTTCTTTTCTTTCATTTCCACTTCTGACGGAGCACCAACAAAAAGAACAGCTACACCTCCGGCCAACTTAGCAAGACGTTCTTGTAGTTTTTCTTTATCGTAATCAGAAACAGTTTGTTCCATTTGAGTTTTGATGTGCCCGATACGAGATTGGATAGCATCTTTTTCTCCATGACCATTAACGATAGTCGTATTGTCTTTGTTGATAACCACTTTGTCTGCTGTTCCAAGCATCTCAAGAGTCGTTGCATCCAAAGACAATCCTTTTTCTTCCGAAATAACAACTCCACCTGTAAGAACGGCAACATCTTCAAGCATATCTTTGCGTCGATCTCCAAATCCCGGAGCTTTAACCGCAGCAACTTTCAATGTTCCTCTCAGACGGTTTACAACCAATGAAGCAAGAGCCTCAGAGTCGATATCTTCTGCGATTATCACTAAAGGACGTCCCGATTGAGCTGTTTTCTCAAGTACAGGAAGGATATCTTTTAGTGTAGATATTTTTTTCTCATAGATAAGGATGTAAGCATTTTCAAGATCAGCTTCCATCTTTTCTGTGTCAGTAACAAAGTAAGGAGAGATATATCCTCTGTCAAATTGCATACCTTCTACAACGTCAACATAAGTATCTGTACCTTTGGCTTCTTCTACGGTGATAACACCTTCTGTGTTTACCTTACCCATAGCCTCGGCGATCAGTTTACCGATAGTTTCGTCTCCGTTAGCTGAAATCTTAGCAACGTGTTCTATTTTTTGTAGATCGTCTCCAACAGCGATAGATTGATTTTTGATATTCTCTACAACTTTGATCACAGCCTTATCTATACCACGCTTCAAGTCCATCGGATTTGCTCCGGCAGTAACGTTCTTTAACCCTACACTGATGATAGATTGAGCAAGAACCGTTGCTGTTGTTGTTCCGTCTCCGGCATCGTCGTTTGTCTTAGACGCAACTTCTTTTACTAACTGAGCACCCATGTTTTGGAAAGGGCTGTCAAGTTCTATTTCTTTGGCAACGGTTACCCCATCTTTTGTGATGTGTGGTGCACCAAATTTCTTTTCGATGATCACATTACGACCTTTAGGGCCAAGTGTAACTTTTACTGCGTTAGCCAATGCGTCAACACCTTTTTTCAGTTGATCGCGAGCATCAATATTAAATTGAATATCTTTAGCCATAGTTGTATTTATATATATTTTAAAGTTATTATTTTTTCTAAGCTTAGATTATTGCCAAGATATCTGATTGGCGCATGATAAGGAATTTTTCTCCTTCCAATTCGATTTCTGTACCGGCATATTTTCCGTAAAGAACTTGATCTTGAGGTTTAACAACCATATCTTCATCCTTTGTTCCGTTTCCTACGGCGATAACTTCACCTTTCAATGGTTTCTCTTTCGCTGTATCAGGGATAATGATACCACCTACCGATTTTTCTTCCGCAGCTGCCGGTTTCACCAAAACCCTGTCTGCTAATGGTTTAATAGTCATAGTTGTTTAATTTTTTAAGTTGTTATTATTTTACTATATTTATATTGTATATTTAGTTAAAATTCTAATATCAATTTAAGCGAAATGTGTGCCATAAATTAATTCTGCCAAAAATACAGAGCTTCGCAAAACAGACACTGACAAGATGTCTTTTCCGAGAAAGCGCGATAAAGATAATATAATTTAATTACCTAATCTTTGGCATCACAATTGAATAAGAAATGCAAGCCTTTATTGTAGTTAAAAATGATTAATACAATGAGGTGAAGCGCGTAACAATAATTAAATTTGAATTGCTAACGCATAAAAGAAATAAGCATGAAAGAAATGAGAGGAAAAGTGAAAGTAAAATGTGTGAATGACGGAACATACCACGAATTTCAGGCAGGAGTAAACTTACAAGAAATATTAGAACAAACAGATATAAAAAGTGAATACCCCATTGTTTGCGCTAAGGTAAACAATAAGGTAGAAGCTTTAGACTTTGAGATATATCACAACAAGACAATCGAATATCTCGACATATCAGTGTCGTCAGGGATGCGTGTGTATGTCAGATCGTTATGCTTTATCCTAGCAAAGGCTGTGGAGGAAGTATTGCCTAATGCTCAATTGAATATAGAACACCCGATATCGTTGGGCTATTTCTGTAAAATTGTGAAGCGACACGACATCAGTGATGACATTATAGAAGAGATAAAGGCTAAGATGAATGAAATCATCGCTGCCGATTTGCCATTCATCTCAGTTGAGGAAGAGACAGAGAAAGTGGTGGCAATGTTCCGCGAAAAAGGAATGGAAGACAAGGCTTTGTTGTTGGAAACTTCGGGTGCGTTATACTCTAAGTATTACAAATTAGGCGATTCGGTCGACTATTTCTACGGAAGCCTTGTGCCGGCATCGGGATATATACATCTTTTCGAACTGGAATCATATCAAGATGGAATGCTGTTGCGTATCCCCAATCGTAAAGCTCCGGTAACACTTGAGCCGGCTATTGATCAGCCTAAGATGTTTAATGTACTGAAAGAACAACTTGCTTTCCTCGATATTATAGAACTCAATAATGTGGGAGACCTGAATAAAGCAAATGAGGAGGGACGAATAACCGATGTGATAAAAATATCGGAAGCACTGCAAGAAAAGAACATTGCCCGGATAGCAGAACGTATCGCCGAACGATACAGAGACGGCGCCCGCATCGTACTCATATCAGGACCTTCATCGTCAGGAAAAACAACTTTCCGCATGAGGCTGGAAGTGCAGCTAATGGCTAATTTATTGAAGCCTGTCGGATTGTCGCTCGACAACTACTTTGTAGACAGAGAGCATACGCCGAAAGATGAGAATGGCGAATATGACTTCGAACATCTCGAAGCTCTTGATCTTGAGCTATTCAACTCAGACCTCGATCGCCTGTTGAAAGGAGAGAAGGTTGCTCTGCCGACATTCAACTTCACAACCGGAAAGCGGGAGTATAAAGGCGATGAATTGCAATTAAGCAAAAAGAATATACTTGTCATCGAAGGCATACATGGATTGAATCCTCAACTGACAAGCGAGATTCCAACATATAAAAAATTCAACCTCTACGTATCGGCTCTGACGTCTATCTCGTTAGATAATCACAACTGGATATCGACAGCCGACAACCGACTGCTTCGTCGCTTGGTAAGAGATTACCGCTATCGCAGCTATTCGGCAATAGACACACTATCGCGTTGGGGCAGCGTGCGCAAGGGCGAGGATAAATGGATATTCCCGTATCAAGAGAATGCAGATGTGATGTTTAATTCGGCAATGCTATACGAACTTGCAGCTTTAAAAAAATATGCCGAACCTATTTTGAACCAAGTACCTAACTCTGCACCCGAATATGCGGAAGCATATCGTCTGTTGAGGTTCTTAGGCTACTTCAACTCTATCAACGATCACGAATTGCCTCCAACATCGCTATTGAGAGAGTTCTTAGGAGGTAGTAGCTTCAAATATTGATATAGAAAACCGTATATTTGTACATCATCAGTAAGGAATAAAAAGCGAGAGTATGAGCGAACCTATGCAGCTTGATCTGGATCAGGTTATCAAGAGTAAGTCGCCCGGATTGTACCGGAAGATTCCCCGTTTCGTGATCAATTATCTGAAACGGAAGATTCATGTGGACGAACTCAACGAAATATTGAGAATATATGCCGATAAAGATGGAGTTGATTTTGCTGAGGCTTGCGTCGGCTACTTCAACCTGAATCTTGAGGTGGAGGGATTGGATAAACTTCCCGAAAACGGACGGTTTATTTTTGCCGCCAATCATCCGCTTGGAGGGATGGATGGCATCTGTTTAGCAACCATCATCGGACGCAAGTATAATAAGAATATAAAATATTTAGTCAACGACCTCCTACTGAATCTGAGAAACCTTCAGTCGATATTTATTCCTATCAACATGAGTGGCGCTCAGTCGAAAAAAGCGACCCAAGCAATCAACGACGCATACATATCTGAAAATCAGATATTATATTTCCCGGCAGGGTTATGCTCAAGG
>CALNCC010000012.1 GCA_937875275.1 uncultured Dysgonomonas sp.
ATTTCCCTCGGGGCATACAGCTACAGCCTTTGTGGGAGCACATATACTTTTCAAAGAGTATAAAGATGTTTCTCCTTGGATTGGGATAGGTGGATATACTGTAGCTACAGCTACGGGAGCCATGCGCGTTTTTAATAAAAAACATTGGGTAAGTGATGTTGTGGCAGGTGCCGGGATTGGTATCTTAAGTGCAGAAATAGGCTATATGTTATTGCCTGTTTGGCATAATATATTAGGAATTAAGAATGACGATAAAAATTTTGTTATCACTCCTATTGTCAGCACCGAAAGTGCCGGAGTAGCATTGTCATATACTTTCTAAAGGATACAATGTGGTTAAAGTTATCTACCTGTTTTTTATTACCTTTTTATTTACTGTATATTAGAATTTAGTAATGCTAATAAATATAAATCATTTGAACAAAAAAAAGCAGAGGGAGCATTAATATAATAACCTTCATCTATTAATGTAAACTGACTATTCAGAGAGAGATTTCCCCAGCCTATTTTCTGCTTAGAAAAATCGTCCATATAAATACAACTACGTAAATTGTAAGGAGTAATTCCTTTGTCTTGTCTGTTAGTTCGTTAGTTGTGTGTAATAATTATCCAAATGAGCTTTAATATCTGGATAATCATCAATATTTATAGCGGATTCTGTAGGTGTTCCATTATGGGTACATATCAACCAAAGGTCTGCAAATTCATAGCCATATCATTTGATATCCCTGCCACGAAGAATCGGGCGTCTATTGTAGATTATTGTTTCGTGCCAAGTCTACCAAAAGCGATAGATTTAGACTCGAAAAATCTATAAAGGGGAACAAATAAGTAATAAGAAGCTATATTAAATGAATTTCACTTTAGATAGTGTGTATATTCTGAAATTATCATGTAATTTTGCGTTACAAATTTGTTGAGAACTAATTTATAAATCTTATTTTTTGATGAAAATTGCGATTGTTGGTGTTAGTGGTGCCGTTGGACAAGAGTTCCTTAGAGTTTTAGCTGAAAGGGAGTTTCCTGTCAGCGAGTTGACATTATTTGGTTCTGCTCGTAGTGCAGGCAAGAAATACAGCTTTGAAGGGAAGGAATATACGGTAAAGGAGCTTAAGCACAACGATGACTTTAAGAATATAGATATAGCTTTTGTTTCGGCGGGAGGAAGTGCTTCGGTAGAATATGCTCCGACGATAACAAAGCATGGTGCTGTGATGATTGATAACTCAAGCGCTTTCCGCATGGATGATGACGTGCCTTTGGTGGTTCCGGAAGTAAACGGAGAAGATGCCAAGGAGAGACCTCGAGGTATTATCGCGAACCCTAATTGTACGACAATTCAAATGGTGGTGGCTCTGAAAGCCATCGAGAATCTGTCGCATATTAAGCGTGTACACGTGGCTACATATCAGTCCGCATCGGGAGCCGGAGCTACTGCTATGGACGAGATGGTGAATCAGTTTAAACAACTGATAGATGGAGAGAATGTTACCGTAGATAAGTTTGCATATCAACTTGCATATAATCTTATTCCCCAGGTGGATGTATTTACCGACAATGGATATACTAAAGAAGAGTTGAAGATGTATAACGAGACCCGCAAAATAATGCATTCCGACATCGAAGTGAGTGCGACATGTGTGCGTGTACCCGTACTTCGTGCCCACTCTGAAGCTATATGGGTCGAACTGGAGAAGCCAGTCTCGGTGCAAGATGCCAAGGAGGCTTTTAAGAATGCAGACGGCATCATCCTCCAAGATACTCCCCAAGATAAAGTCTATCCGATGCCATTATTTATCGAAGGAAAGGACGAGGTGTATGTAGGAAGAGTCAGAAAGGATCTGACAAACCTTAATGGATTAAGCTTCTGGGTAGTTGCTGATCAAATAAAGAAAGGAGCAGCCTTGAATGCCGTTCAGATAGCGGAATACCTCATCAAGGAAAAAGCCATTTAAAAAGAGAAACTGTTTGTATAATCAAAACAAACGATTATATTTGCACCGCAAAGAGATTGAAATAATCACTATTGTGAAGGAAGTGTGGGTGAGTGGCTGAAACCACCAGTTTGCTAAACTGACGTACGGGCAACTGTACCGGGGGTTCGAATCCCCCCGCTTCCGCTTTAAAAAAAGACAAAAAGCGACAAATCTTGGATAAATCCTACAATATCAACATATTGTAGGATTTTTTTATGTTTTCACTTTTCCTCCGAAAGCCATAAAAAAGCCACTTTAAGACAACAATCTGTTGCCAAAGTAT
>CALNCC010000013.1 GCA_937875275.1 uncultured Dysgonomonas sp.
TTTTCTTATGAAAATTCCCTAAAAACTCATAGTTCATAAATAAATTAACGACCTGCTCGTCTTTCGGAATACCGGCTACCCAATTCATATATTTATCTGCTGTCAGCGGATACTCGTTCCACGAATAGTTGGAGAAACGTGTAGATAAATCGTCACTGAACGTTTCGTTCCTTAACAAGAGTTTCAACTCCGGCGCAACTAACGATTTATAGAGATAATTGGGGCTTTTCCAACCCAATACACGTTTTGCACCTTCGGTCAGCATTCCGGTGTAACCGAGCTTGCTGATTTGAAGTGCTATCTCGTCCGAATAAATTAGTTCTGAGTTTCGAAACACTTTAGGTCTTTGTCCAAACAAAGCCTCGATGCGGTCGTCATGCGATTTTATCTCTTGTTTAAATTCTTTTTCGTCTATCAGCGACGACAAGGAGTGCCCGTATGTTTCCGACAAAAACTCGACACAGCCCGTATCAGCCAGCATCTTTAATCCGTCGATAACTTCGGGTGAGTATATTTCGAGTTGTTCTAATGCTACCCCCGAAATAGATATGGCAAATTTGAATTTCCCTTTATTTTCTTCTACCATATCCAACAACAGTCGATTTGCCGGATTGAACGACCGTTCGGCTATCTGTTGTATAAAATCTTCGTTAGCAAAGTCATCATAATAATAATGGTCTCTACCGATATTAAAAAAACGGTATCCTTTTAACCTGTATGGTTGATGTATCTGAAAGTAAAAGCAGATTGTTTTCATATTGTAGTTTGATTTACATAAGACTATTATATATATTCCTCACCTTTATTCCGGCATTTTGCCAAGTGATGTTGTTTACTTCGTTTCGACCTTCTTCTCTCAGAAAATCTGCCATAGCAGGATAGGTACAGATCGAGTGTATAGCATCTGCCATAGCATCAATATCCCAATAATCGGTTTTGATGGCACACTCAAGTATTTCTGAGCAACCCGACTGTTTAGATATTATGGAAGGAACGCCACACTGCATGGCTTCGAGAGGTGAGATACCGAAGGGCTCCGACACTGACGGCATTATATATACATCGCTACGCTTAAACATATCATACACAGCTTTTCCTTTCAGAAAGCCTGTAAAATGAAAGCGATCCGAGATATGCTTCTCGGCAACAAGGTTGACCATTTTTTCATACATGTCGCCACTACCCGCCATCACGAAACGAATATTTTTTGATCGTTCGAGAACTTTCGCAGCAGCTTCGACAAAATATTCCGGCCCTTTCTGCATCGTTATCCGCCCCAAGAATGTTACGATCTTATCCTTATTCGATTTTTCGGGTTGCGATGCCATTATCTCAGAACTCAGTGGTTCTACGGCATTGTGTACCGTGGTAACCTTTGCCGGATCTTGGTGATATTTCTTGATTACGGTATTCCGTGTCAGATTACTCACACATATTATATGGTCGGCATAATCCATACCGTTTTTCTCTATATTATATACTTCCGGATTCACATTACCTCTACTGCGGTCAAAGTCGGTTGCATGTACATGGATAACCAACGGTTTACCCAACACATTTTTGGCGTGTATCCCTGCCGGATAGGTCAACCAATCATGCGAATGGATGATGTCGAAATTGTAGGTGCGGGCAACAACACCGGCTGTGATGGAATAGTTGTTTATCTCCTCCATCAGATTGTCGGGATAACGACCCGAAAACTCAATACATCCCAGATCATTGGTGTGCATATAGTTGAAATCGGCATATATATGATTTCTGAGATCGAAATAGTCTTGCGGAGCTATATATTTCGAGACAGCTTTTTCCACATAGGGCATATCCACATCGCGCCACACAACAGGAATATTCGAAGCTCCTATTATTTTCAGAAAACTTTGATCTTCATCGCCTCGTACTTTGGGCATAATAAAGGTTATGTCCATATCGGGCTGCATTGCCATTCCTTTGGTCAGTCCATAACTGGCTGTTCCCAATCCTCCGAGTATGTGTGGCGGAAATTCCCATCCAAACATGAGTGCCTTCATATATATGTAGTTTATTTATTTAAAACTTGCCTCTAACTGTTCCATGTATGTTTGCTTCAAGTCGAGAACAGACAATATTCCGGATACGTTAAGCGCAGACGATACTGCTCCATGACCTTGATATGGCAAACTGCCGTCATAGAACTCAGAAAGTGAGCCGACACAATCGTTAGCCATTTCTTCCTCTATTCCTATCAGCAACCTCTCGGCAAAGAACGTTCCACTATGCTTAAATATACTTATATAAGCCTTTATGTATGGCGCAAACAACCATGGCCACGCACAACCATTGAATGACGCGTAATTTTTCTCATAATTGTCGCCTTCATATCTGGGCTTGAATCCGTTACTTTTAGGACTGAGAGTCCGAAGTCCCTTGGGTGTCATCAGTTCCTTGGTTATATAATCTATCACCGATTTAGCCTGCCGCTTGTCCAACAACGGATATTTCAATGCTACGGCAATTATCATATTCGGACGCACACTCCAATCTACATATCCACCATTAACGAAGTCATACAAATATCCGGCTTCATTCAAAAATGTATTCAGGAATCCACTTTTTATTTTTGCACCTAATATGGTTCTTGCTTCTGCCGTATCTTTATCGCCTTGCCGTTGTGCAATCTCTGCGCTCAACATCACGGCCTGATACCAAAGAGCGTTGATTTCGACCAAACAACCGGTACGACTAACAGCCGGTTTGCCCATATGTTGTCCATCCATCCAATCGATAGAACCATTCCGCTTGTCGGCATACAACAGTTTATTGCCCGACACTTTCAAGTTGGGATGTTTATTTTCTATTATATAATTAACAATATCTGTTACTATCCATGCATATTTCTTATAGAAAACATCGTTGTAGTCGTCATAATATTTACATAACCCGGCGATTATCCATAACCCGACATCAGCACCGTATATATCTTTCAGATGTCCATCGACAGGTTGATTTTTTATCATTTTTCGGATCGAAGAAACAGCCGTATCCATGACCTGTTCAAACTCGGGACGCTTACCGAGACATAGCGTCAGCCCCGGCAATGCCATAAATTGAAGGCGGGCATCTACCCTTCCCCATGAATAATTATTCAATATATAAAGCTCCTCCGGATTGGGTCGGTAATAGAACTGATGCGCCGAATTTTTAAGGCAATTGTAAAATGAAGACCTTGGAGTTCTTTCCTTTATACCTTCCTCGAAAGATGTTGCCAGCCGAGACACGTCTACCGGCTCATCGCTTGCCGAAAAAATAATAGACTCGCCCTTTTTTATCGGCAACTCAAAGTATCCGGGAACATACAGATCTTCCTTGTAGTCAAGACCTTCTTCCATATCCTGAGAATATTCGAGTTCTTTATACCAGTGTGGTTCGAAGATAAACTTTGGCTCCTTGTTGAATTGCATGTACAGGTTAGGATATCCTTTATACAGGCTCGACGTAATTCCATTCTCTACAATTTCATATCCGTGATTTATATCTAAATTTTCGACAGATAGACTATTGATATTCCGAAAAGCCAGATAAGGTCTGAAACGCATTGTTGTTGGCGAATGGGCATCGAGCAAAGTATAACGTATATATATACTATTCGATGTCAGAGAGAACATTTTCTCTTTCGAAAAAACGACTCCTCCTACCCGATAGATCGTCTTTGGCAACGAGTCGCAATCAAATTCACGAATATATTTATGCCCCATCGGGCTATAATTGTTTCCTCCATATTTGTGTATTCCCATGTTAAATTCGGCTCCGTGTTGGATCACCGTTTCATCAAATGACGACAACAGCACATGGTTTGTGTTTCCAAATTGTGGCACAGGAACGATTAACAATCCGTGCTGTTTACGTGTATTACATTCCACAAGGGTTGTGCAGTGATAAGCTCCTCGCCTGTTCGTTCTCAGAATCTCCCGTTTGAGGGAATAATCGAGATTCACCATGCGGGACTTATCAAATTTAAGATATGTTGTATCAGTTCGATTCATGGTATCATTAACAATATTTGGTTACACTAAAGTGAGGCAGTAAAAACTAAAACCTCTCTATCCTTACTCAATTTACAGCATTCCTATCAAAATACGCTCGTAGGTAAAGATAACAATTATGTTAAAACAAAAAACAAAATCGTTCAAAAAAAAACAGTTAATCGTCTTCGCCAATGATCACATACAAATTAAGGTGTAAACACGGCTTCAAAATGAGTATTTTTAATATCTTTGTTGTTCTAATAAAGAATAATTCTAAATACCGTTTTAGGCTATGCTTATATCTGTTCTGTGGGATGTAGATCCCGAAATATTCACAATCTTCGGACGCGAAATTCGCTGGTATGGCGTTCTGTGGGCAACAGGAGTCATGCTGACTGCATATGTAGTACAACGAATGTACAAAGCCGAAAAACTACCCGAGAGCTGGTTCGATTCGCTTTTTATGTATGTTATTATCGGACTTATAATCGGGGCACGGCTGGGGCATTGCCTGTTCTACGATCCCGAACGTTATTTGTCTTCCCCATTAGAAATGCTCAAAATATGGGAAGGTGGGCTTTCGAGTCATGGTGGAGCCATCGGTATGCTTATTGGCATCTGGCTGTTTTGCCTAAGAGTTTCTAAGAAAAGTGTCATTTGGGCGTTAGACAGATTGATCGTCGGTGTTGCTATCGGAGCCACGTTTATTCGATTGGGTAACCTTATGAACTCTGAAATTTATGGTGCAGCAACGACTCTCCCTTGGGGATTCAGTTTTGTGCAGGATGATAAGTGGGGCGGGCTACCTTGCCACCCTACCCAAATATACGAAGCCTTAGTTTATTTTTCGCTATTCCTGTTAGGGATGTATATGTATTGGCGAACCAATGCCAAAGAGAAACAGGGGTTGATACTGGGAGTTATGCTGATCGGAATTTTTCTCTCTCGCTTCTTTATTGAATTTATAAAGAACATACAGGAGCCTTTCGAACAGACTATGCGTGAAACAATAGGCATAGACATGGGACAACTATTGAGTCTGCCGTTCGTTATATGGGGAGTATGGCTTGTATACAACGCGTTGAAAAAAGGAAAGACAAATTCAATAAAAACAAAAAAATAAATATATGCTTAAGCCTATAAAAATAAAGGAAGACTTCTATTATGTCGGTGTCAACGACCGCACAAAAGCATTGTTCGAAAATCTATGGCCTTTACCCAAAGGGGTGTCATATAATTCTTATGTGATATTGGATGAAAAAACAGCACTGTTCGACACTGTTGACATCTGCTATTCCGACATATTCTTCCAGAAATTAGATTCTGCGCTCAATGGCAGATCGTTAGATTATCTTATCATCAATCATATGGAGCCTGATCATTCGGGATCGATAGGATTACTGAAAAACCGTTTCCCAAACATACAGATTATCGGCAACAAACGAACTGCCGATATGGTAAAAGGGTTTTACAACATAGACAAAGATGTTACAATTATTGAAGACGGCAGCGAATTGCTGTTAGGCAAGCACAATCTGAAATTCTACCTAACCCCGATGGTACATTGGCCCGAAACAATGATGACGTATGAAACCACAAACAAGATTTTGTTTTCCGGTGATGCTTTCGGCACATTCGGCACGCTTGACGGAGGTATTATAGATGCACAGCTTCACCCCGAAAGATACTATGACGAGATGGTACGCTACTATTCCAACATCGTGGGCAAGTTTGGTTCTCCTGTGCAGAAAGCCCTTGAAAAACTGAGCCAGTTAGATCTTAAATACATCTGTTCGACACACGGTCCGGTGTGGACATTAGACGATCAGATAAAGAAAATCGTATCTATCTACAACAAGCTGAGCAAATATGAAGGGGACGAAGGTGTTGTGATTGCATACGGAAGCATGTACGGGCATACTGAACAAATGGCTGAAGTAATTGCGTACGAATTGGCACAACAAGGCATCAAAGAGATTATCCTCCACAATGTATCTAAGCGTTCGCACTCTTACATTATTCGAGATATATTCAAATACAAAGGTTTGATTGTAGGCTCTCCGACATACAACAACAAGCTCTATCCGGAGATAGAGGCCCTCTTATCGAAAATCGAAAATCGCGATATGAAGAATCGTTATTTCGGATATTTCGGTTCATTCACATGGGCAGGAGCAGCAGTAAAACGCCTTGCAGAATTTGCTGATGGAAGTAAATTCGAGATCATTGGCACACCTGTGGAAATGAAACAGGCGATGACCGAAGACAATTATCAGGCATGTCTAGCTCTTGGTAAATCAATGGCTGACCGTCTGAAACAAGACAGATAAAACACGCTTAATCTATCGAGGTGAAAGCTCGCGTTTCGCCTCGCTTTTACCTTATATATTTACTGTTGTATATGAAAAGAACAATCCTACTTTCACTTAATCTTGTCTTCTTATTTTCAATTTGGAGTTGTTCGTCAAACACTGACACATCAGCAACTTGTCTATTGCAAGGAGAAGTATTCAATCGCCCTTATAGCGACACATTGGTTTTGATTAAATTCGATCAGAACTACATGTCGGCAAATACATACATACCCATTATGGAAGGGAAGTTCAGTTATGAAATGGAGAGCGAACCCGTTACAGCTTATTCTTTGGTTTTCTTAGATGATGTACAGAGTGGAAGAGTATGGGAAACTGTATTTTTCAATGAGCCGGGAATAGTTGAATTTGACTTATATCCAATGGATTTCTTCTTTGATAACCAAAGACGAGGAACCTCTCTCAATGATAAATACCAATCTTATCTGCACGAACAAGACTCTATTTTTCACATATACGCCTCTATGAGATTGCTCCCTGAGTATAATAGACTATCTGAGCAATTGTCAGAATATAAGAACAACACTACCCAAACAGAGGCATTAGATAAACAAATAGCAGATGTACAAAAACAAATAAACACTTTAACTCTACAATATGACAGTTTGTCAACATTAAGCAATAATGCAAGGAAGCAATTGGAATTATGGGAGATGAATTATGTGGAAAACAATCCGTCACTGATTGGCTTAACACACATTCTACCTGTATTGGAGAACAAAGAGCATTACGACGAGGCTGACGTGAATAATTATATCAGAATGTATGAAGAGATATATGAACCTCTGTTTCATGATAATCCTCTGTCGAAAAATATAGAAACGATCCTTGACAACATGGCTGGTTCTAATGTCGGCAAGCCATATAAAGACTTTACCCTTCCTGATATAAATGGAAAGTCTATCACATTATCAGATCAAATAAAAGACAAGATTGCAGTTATTGACTTGTGGGCTTCGTGGTGTGGGTCATGTTTGCGATCTTCGAGAGAGTTAATACCGGTCTATGAGAGATATAAGAATAATGGCTTTACTGTCATCGGAGTTAATGAAGAAAGTTCTGTAGAAAAAGCGAAAAGTGTTATTGCCAGAGAAAAACATCCTTGGATAACACTCATAGAGGTTAATGATGAGATCAACTTGTGGAGAGAATATGGAATTCCAAATTATGGGGGAAGTATATTCTTAGTTGGTAAAGATGGGATAATCCATGCGATTAATCCATCAGCAGAAGAAATTGAAAACTATTTGAAAGAATCATTAGAATAATCTTTCTATCTTTGGCTTTATTTTTTAGTATTTGAATACAATGCCACAAATTTCGTCTCGAGGAATTGAAATGCCTAACTCGCCAATACGCAAATTGGCTCCCCTATCCGACTCGGCTAAGGCCAGAGGATTGAAAGTGTATCATCTGAATATCGGACAGCCCGATCTGCCTACTCCCAAAGAGGGACTCGATGCCATAAAAAACATAGACCGTACAATTCTTGAATATAGTCCGAGTGATGGCTATCGCTCCTATCGCGAGAAACTTGTATCCTATTATGCCAAATACGACATCAACGTATCGGCTGATGATATTATCATCACTACCGGCGGATCAGAAGCTGTCTTGTTTGCATTCTTGGCATGCCTCAATCCGGGAGACGAGATCATCATTCCCGAACCGGCATATGCCAACTATATGGCGTTTGCTATTTCGGCAGGAGCAATTATAAAAACCGTTCCCTCGTCTATCGAAGACGGGTTTGCGCTGCCTCCTATCGAAGAATTTGAAAAGCTTATCAATGAACGCACAAAGGGTATCATGATCTGCAATCCGAACAACCCGACAGGGTATCTCTATTCGAGAGCAGAGATGAATCAGATCAAACACCTTGTGCAAAAGCACGACCTATACTTGTTCTCGGACGAGGTATACCGTGAATTTATATATACCGGTTCGCCTTACATATCGGCATGCCACTTGGTAGGAATCGAAGACAACGTCGTGCTCATCGACTCTGTATCGAAAAGATATAGCGAATGCGGAATCCGCATCGGAGCACTTATCACTAAAAACAAAGAACTCCGCAAGGCGGTAATGAAATTCTGTCAGGCGCGATTGAGTCCTCCACTTATCGGACAAATCGTTGCTGAAGCGTCCTTAGCTGCCGATCCCGAATATTTGCGCGATGTGTATGATGAATACGTGGAACGTCGCAAATTCTTGATAGACAGACTCAATCAGATACCGGGCGTCTATTCTCCTATTCCGATGGGTGCATTCTATACTGTTGCCCGTTTGCCGGTCGATGATGCGGATAAATTCTGCGCATGGTGTCTCTCCGATTTTGAATATGAAGGGCAAACAATCTTTATGGCTCCGGCGTCGGGCTTCTACACTACTCCCGGACTGGGGCGTGATGAAGTACGTATAGCCTATGTGCTAAAAAAAGATGACTTGGCAAAAGCTCTTACTGTACTCGAAAAAGCCTTAGAGGCATATAATCAGTTGAAGGAGAAATGAAAAAGAAGTTAGTGTTCGCCACCAACAATGCCCACAAACTGGAAGAAGTGAGGGCTGTTGTAGGAGATAAATTTGAAATACTCAGCCTCAAGGATATAAACTGTTTCGACGACATTGCAGAAACGGGAACGACTCTCGAAGAAAATGCTCGAATCAAAGTTCGGTACATCAAAGATAAGTTCGGCTTCGACTGCTTCGGAGACGATACAGGGCTTGAAGTCGATGCCTTGAATGGTGCTCCGGGAGTATATTCGGCACGTTATGCCGGCGATGAGCATGATGCACAAGCCAATATGCACAAGCTACTCAACGAACTGAACGGGATAGCCGACCGTCAAGCACGATTCCGTACTGCTATTGCCTTAATTATGGATGGAGAAGAACATCTCTTCGAAGGTAAAATAGAAGGCGTGATTATAAGCGAGAAGAAAGGAAATACCGGGTTTGGTTACGACCCTATATTCCAACCCGATGGGTACGCAGAAACCTTTGCCGAACTCGGCTCAGACATCAAAAACGACATTAGCCATCGGGCATTAGCCGTGAAGAAACTTTGCGGTTTCTTAG
>CALNCC010000014.1 GCA_937875275.1 uncultured Dysgonomonas sp.
ATTGGGTACTATGGGATTCGGTTTGCCGGCTGCCATAGGAGCAAAATATGGAGCACCCGACCGCACCGTGTGCCTGTTTGTCGGAGACGGAGGTATACAAATGACCATACAAGAGCTGGGTACTATCATGCAATACGATACTGATGTGAAGATAATCATACTCAACAATCATTATTTGGGCATGGTACGCCAATGGCAGGAGTTGTTCTTCAAAGAAAGATACTCTGAAACGAATATGAAAAATCCTGACTTTGTTAGAATCGGCGAAGCTTACGGTATAAAATCGAGAAAAATATCAGAGCGGAGCGAGCTTGAAGGAGCGATACAAGAAATGATAAATCATAAAGGAGCATACCTTCTCGATGTGGATGTAGAAACACAAGGAATGGTGTATCCAATGATTCCTGCGGGCAAATGTATAACCAACATTTTGTTAGGAGACGAATAGGCAAAGATTCCGCTAAGGTATGTTTGCAAGTATTCTCATCAATCGTATGCAATGATTTAACTATCTTTGCATACGGAAAATAAAAAGAAAGAAAGTCTACTGTAAATTAAATAAAGACATTTCAATATGCAAGACATTAAGTTATATACGATTACTATATTTTCCGAAAATACAGTAGGGCTGTTAGGACAGATAACAAGTGTTTTTGTGCGACATCAGATCAATATCGAAACACTATCTGTTTCGCCATCGGCAATAAAAGGGATTCATAAGTTTACTATTACGGTCTTTTGCACCAAAGAACGTGCACGTAAACTTGTTCTTCAAATAGACAAACGAATAGATGTATTGAAAGCATATTACAATACCGACGAAGAACTGGTGCATCAGGAAATTGCTCTGTATAAACTATCTACGGCAGATTTTCTGAAATTGACGTCTGTCGAAGAACTTATTCGCAAGTATAACGCCGTAGTATTAGACATCAACGAAAACAATGTAGTTATCCAGAAAACAGGACATTACGAAGAAACTCAAGATTTGTTTGACGAATTGAGCAAACTGACCGGAGTACTTCAATTTATCCGTTCGGGACGAATAGCTATCAATAAGTCGAAAATAGAACGGTTGAGCGACATGTTAGCCGAAAGAGACGAGAAGTTTAAAGATATTCAGTGACAAACTTAAGATAATGGGAACTACACATCCGCGTGTCGGAATATTTGAATTTGAGATAGACGCCTATCTCACCGATTTCAGAGGCAAAGCGACTCTGCCCATGATAGGAGGATTTATGCTTCAGGCTGCGACAAAGCACGCCGAACAGCGAGGATTCGGTTATAACGAAATGACCGACCAGCGACGGGCATGGGTGCTTTCGCGCATGGTAATAGAACTATTCGAATATCCGAAAAATGATACTCTGTTTGTAATAAAAACATGGGTCGCAGATGTGAACAAACTGTTTACTGAGAGGTATTTTGCTTTCGAGGATAAGGAAGGGAATAAATTGGGGTATGCCAAATCAATTTGGGCATCTATCGATTTGGAAACGCGTCGCCCGACAGTCGTTAGCGACCTCAAAGAGTTGATGAACTATGTAGACAAAACAGTTGATTGCCCTATTGATGGATTGAAAAAGATACCTTTGCAGAAAGATGATGCTACTGTTATTGATGGCTTTACGGTCAAATACAGCGATGTTGATATCAACAAACACTTGAACAGCATGAAGTATATCGAACATTTTGTAGATGTATTTGATATAGATATGTTCAGAGAGAAAGAAATAAAACGCTTCCAGATCAATTATGTTTCCGAAGCTCATTACGGGGATGTTATCCACTTCCTGAAAAAAGAAGAAGAGTCGAAGTTGGTCTATGTTCTGGAAATGAAAAGCGGAGATAATACTATTTGCACATCGCGTATAACTTGGAATTGAACAGATTATGGCACTATTTCACTCACTAAAAGAAAAGGTTAGGACAAATCGCATATTATATGCCATTGTCTACAAGATCATCATGTGGCGTGAAAATCGTACTAAGGTAATCAGAGGAAAGAACAATAGGATAACAAAGTATGTAGCGTCATACAAAACAACATATTATATCGTCGGAGATAATAACTGCATAGAAGTCGGCAATGGCTCGAAACTATCTAATCTTGAGATTGTAATAAAAGGCAGCAACAACAAGATTGTAATAGGAGAGAATACCGACATATTGGGGGGACGTTTTTGGATAGTCGGCAATGATAGCTTACTCAGCTTTGGTGATAATGTATCTGTATATAAAACTCATTATGCCGTTACCGAAGACAACCAAAGCATAACTGTTGGGGATTATTCACAAACGGGAGACCGCACCGAGATAAGAACCGGCGACTCGCACAGTATTATCGATTTGGCTACAAACAAAAGGATTAATTATCCGAAAAGCATAGAGATAGGGGAGAGGGTATGGATAGGAGTTAGTGCTGCCATACTGAAAGGGGTTAAGATAGGAGACAATGCTATTGTAGGCACAGGGGCTATCGTTACCAAAGATGTGGAAGCAAATACGATTGTCGCAGGCAATCCGGCAAGGGTAGTGAAAACGAATATCGCTTGGGATCATAGCTTGACAGATAACTTAGAAATAAAATAATGAATAGAAACTAAATATATTTATCATACTAATTTATTACAAATTAAATCATGGCAGAATTAAATTTTGGCGGAGTAACTGAAAATGTAGTTACTCGTGAAGAATTTCCTTTGGAAAAAGCAAGAGAAGTATTGAAAGATGAAACAATAGCAGTTATCGGATACGGAGTGCAAGGGCCAGGTCAGGCTTTGAATCTTCGCGACAACGGTTTCAATGTTATCGTAGGACAACGCAAAGGCGGTAAGACTTGGGAAAAAGCTATCGCTGACGGATGGGTTCCGGGAGAAACATTGTTCGAAATCGAAGAAGCTGCGGAAAAAGGAACTATTATCCAATACCTTCTTTCTGATGCTGCGCAAATCGAAGTATGGCCTCGTTTGAAACCATATTTGACAGCAGGAAAAGCACTGTATTTCTCTCACGGATTTGGTATCACATACAAAGAACGTACAGGAATCGTTCCTCCGGCTAATGTAGATGTTATCTTGGTTGCTCCTAAGGGATCGGGAACAAGCCTTCGTCGTATGTTCCTCGAAGGACGTGGATTGAACTCAAGCTACGCAATCTTCCAAGACGCAACAGGCAGAGCGTTCGAAAGAACAGTTTCTCTTGGTATCGGTGTTGGTTCGGGTTACTTGTTCGAAACCAATTTCAAACGCGAAGTATATTCTGACCTTACAGGTGAGCGTGGAACATTGATGGGTGCTATACAAGGAATCCTTCTTGCACAATATGAAGTGCTTCGTGAAAACGGACACTCTCCATCCGAAGCGTTCAACGAGACTGTTGAAGAACTAACTCAATCGTTGATGCCTTTGTTCGCTGAAAAAGGAATGGACTGGATGTATGCAAATTGCTCTACAACAGCTCAACGTGGTGCTTTGGACTGGATGACTCCTTTTCATGATGCTACAAAACCGGTTTTCGCAAAATTGTAGCATGCGGAAACGAAGCTCAACGCTCTATCGATACGAACTCACAACCAGATTATCGCGAAAAATTGGAAGAAGAATTGAAAGCACTTCGTGAAAGCGAAATGTGGCGTGCCGGCGAAACTGTTCGTAAACTAAGACCGGAAAATAACTGAAAAATCCTCTAACAAAAGAGAAGGTTTTACTGATATAAAGCGAGCGTGTTCTAATCGATCACTCTCGCTTTTTGATTAGCACAAACAGACGACCTTATACAAGCGTTTTTTTGCTTTTATCTTATAGAAAAAGCAAATGACTCAAGATTCTAAATTAATGTGTAATTTTGTAATTAATTCACAACATATACTATAGGATAAGCGTTTATTGTAATAAAGATAAAATATCATCATGAAAAAAGTATTGACTATTACAGGTATCGTATTACTTGTCATCATCATCGCTATGATAGCGATTCCATTTTTGTTTAAGGACAAAATAAAAACAGCCGTATTGGATGTTGCTAATGAGCAGCTGAACGCCAAAATAACTATTGAGGATTTTGGACTAAATTTCTTCTCCAATTTTCCGAATGCAACATTATCGCTGAACAATACCGTAATTTCCGGAATGGGAGCTTTTGAGCAAGATACTTTGCTGCAAGCCAAAGCGGGTAGCGTAACAATAGATTTGTTCAGCTTGTTCGGCGACAACTACGACATATCTAAAATAAGCTTAGATAAAGCATCTGTTTTTGCACATATATTGCCTGACGGACAGGTAAACTGGGATATAATGAAAACAGACTCGACCGCAATTGAGGTTGAAGAACCAACGACCGACTCTCCATTCAATCTTAATTTGCAAAAGATAGCCGTAAACGACTGTAATGTTATTTATCAAGATGATTCTACCCAAATGAAAGTTATCCTTAAAGGGTGGAATGGTAGTATCTCCGGCGATTTTTCGGCAAGTGAAACTACATTGAAGACAGCATCTACAATTGATGAAATTTCTTTTTTGATGTCAGGTGTACCTTATCTAAACAAGGCTACGGCAAAGGCTGATGCCGAATTGAATGCCAACTTCGATAACATGAAATTCACATTCAAAGAAAGTGATTTGCAACTGAACGAATTGAAAGCATCTATCGACGGCTATGTAGCCATGACAGGAAAAGACTATGAGGATATGGACTTCGACCTTAAGTTGAATGCGCCTAATACTGAGTTTAAAGATATCCTATCCCTTATTCCGGCGATGTACACTGCCGACTTCAAAGATGTAAAAACAGAAGGTACAGCCTCTCTTGACGCATACCTCAAAGGCTTGTGGCAAGGCGAATCTTATCCGGCATTTGATGTTAAGATTCTGGTAAAAGACGCCATGTTCCAATATCCGTCATTGCCGAAAGCGGTAAACAATATCAATGTCGATCTTGCGATCAACAGTAAAGGTGGCGACTTAGACAATACGATTGTAGATATAAGCAAATTTACATTCACCTTAGGTGGCAATCCGTTCAGTGGCAATCTGAATGTATCGACACCAATGAGTGATCCTAATATCAGGGCTGCGGCTAACGGTACCATCGATCTTGGAATGATAAAAGAGGTATATCCTTTAGAAAGCGGAACTGAACTGAATGGAAAACTAAAAGCTGACATGAGTCTTGCTGCACGGATGTCGACAATAGAAAAAGAACGTTATGAAGAAATATCTGCATCGGGACATTTAAATCTCAGCGATATGATATATAAAGCAGAAGATATGCCCGAAGTGTTGATCAACAACGCATCGCTTGAGTTTACTCCTCGTTATGTGAATCTTCCTGCATTGGATGTCAAGATCGGCAAAAACGACATTTCGGCAAACGGACGTCTCGAAAATTTTATCGCCTATGCACTGAAAGATCAAACATTGAAAGGCGAACTTAATATTAAATCGAATTATCTGAATGCAAACGATTTCATCAGCGAAGAGACTGCCACCGGATCGGGAGAAACAGAAGCTTCGACAGAAGATATTATTATTCCGAAAAATATAGACTTTGCTTTGAATGCCAATTTAGCAGAGATCATTTATGGAAAAATAAATATAACTAACATGGTTGGCAACATGACTGTGAAGAATGGGGTGTTGACGCTAAATAACGTAAATGCAAAAGCGTTGGGCGGATCATGTAAGATAAATGGTACTTATGACACATCTGAACCGAGCAAACCGAAAGTGAATTTTGATCTCGGGCTTAGCCAGGTTTCATTTGCCGAGACATTCAAGTCGGTAGAGTCGATCCAGAAGTTTGCTCCTGTCTTTGAAAACCTAATAGGTACATATTCCATGAATCTGAAATTTAATACATCGTTAGGACAATCGATCCTCGAAACATTGGCGTCATTGACCGGTAGCGGAGCTATACAGACCAGCGATGTAAAAGTGGGCGAGGTAGGAGCTTTGTCTGCATTGTCGTCAGCCTTAAAGACTGACGCACTGAAATCGTTCTCTGCCAAAGATCTGAATCTACCATTTACAATAGACAATGGAAAGATCACATCCAAACCATTCAACGTAAATATCGGCAATGGAGGGATGATGAAGCTTGAAGGCTCTACCGGATTAGACCAGTCTATTGCCTACAAAGGGACTGTTACTTTGCCTAAGGGGTTGTCGAATAGTATAATTAACAATGTTCCTATAACTATTGGGGGGACATTTACAAGTCCGAAAATCGGTGTCGATATAAAATCGCTTGCAACAGAAGCCGCGTCATCGGTTGTCAATAAACTGTTAGGTGGTGAAGAAGGCTCTACACTTACCAGCACTGTATCGGAAGAAAAAGAAAAACAGATAGAAAAAATTAGATCGGAAGCGAAAAGTGCAGCCGAAAAGTTGGTGGGTGAAGCACAAAAACAATCTGATGCACTTGTCGAAAAAGCCGGCAAGAATCCTTTGACAAAAATTGCAGCGCAAACTGCCGGGAAAAAATTGGTCGATGAAGCAGAGAAACAGGGGAAAAGCCTAATAAATGCAGCAGAAGATCAAATCAAAAAACTGGATACAGGAGAAAAATCTGAATAAGCAGTAGATATAAAGAACAAAAAGGATATTCGCTCAATACAACGACGGATATCCTTTTTTAGGTTATTTCGGAATAAAACAATGCGACAGATCGTTTTTCAAAAACTTATTCGTATCTTCGCACCCGCTAATAAAGATTATGAACTAATTAACATTAACCAAAAATGGCAACTAAAATTCGTTTGCAAAGAAGAGGTCGTAAAGACTACCCGTTCTATCACATTGTAATAGCTGACAGCAGAGCACCACGTGATGGTAAATTTATCGAAAAGATTGGAACATACAATCCGAATCTTGATCCTGCAGCTGTGGAAATCAAATTTGACAGAGCATTGTATTGGCTTGGCGTTGGTGCACAACCAACTGACACAGCACGCAATATCCTTTCAGAAGAGGGGGTTTTGTTGAAAAAACACCTTTTGGGTGGTGTAGCTAAGGGGGCTTTCTCTGAGGCTGATGCAGATAAGAAATTTGAAGCATGGAAAGCTGATAAAGAAAAAGGATTCCAAGCTATTGTAAACAAAAATGAAGCTCAGAAAAAAGCTGAAGATAAAGCTAAGTTTGAAGCTGAACAAGCTGTAAATAAAGCAAGAGCAGAAGCTGTAGCTCAGAAGAAAGCAGAAGCTAACGCAGCAAAGGCTGAAGCAGAAGCTGTAGTAGAAGAGCCTGTAGCTCTGGCAGCAGAAGAAACAAGTGCAGAATAATATTTGATAGATCTCAGATAGCCGTTGATCGGTTGTTTAACGATAAAAAAACATTTGTTTGAAAATCAGTGGTAAGTTAAATCTTGCTGCTGATTTTTTTTTGGGGGGGGGAGGAGTATTCAAATTTTCTAATTCTACATAAAAAAACCGATGAAGTTAACTTCACCGGCTCTTGTTTGTCTGTATGTAGAATTTCAAATATCAATCTTCAATCAACACCTTTCCGGTCATTTCCTTAGCGGGCGGAATACCTAAGATATGGCATATAGATGGAGCTACATCGGCAAGAATACCATCCTTCACTTTTGCAGTCTTGTTTTCCGAAATATAAACGAAAGGAACAGGATTCAAAGAGTGTGCCGTATTCGGGCTTCCGTCTGCATTTTCGGCATAGTCTGCATTTCCATGATCGGCAATGATAATGATTTCGTATCCGTTAGCTTTAGCCGATTCAACCACTTTTTCGACACATTTGTCAATAGTCATCACGGCTTTCTCGATAGCTTCGTATACTCCTGTATGACCAACCATGTCGCCATTTGCAAAGTTAAGAGCTACAAAATTATATTTTTGTGTATCAAGTGCTTCAACCAAAGAATCAGCAACCTCATAGGCACTCATTTCAGGTTTCAAATCGTAAGTAGCCACCTTAGGAGACGGTATCAATATACGATCTTCACCATCAAACTCTGCCTCACGACCTCCTGAGAAGAAGAATGTTACATGCGCAAATTTCTCTGTTTCGGCAATACGCAATTGGGTCAAACCTTTACTCGACACATGCTCGCCAAGTGTATTCTGAACATTGTCTTTGTCAAATAGAATGTGAAGCCCTTTATATGAAGAATCATACGGAGTCATGCAATAGTATTGCAATGGAATAGTGTGCATTCCTTCTGCCGGCATATCTTGTTGAGTAAGCACAACAGTCAGTTCTTTTGCACGGTCGTTGCGATAGTTGAAGAATATAACGACATCATTCTCCTGTATTACAGCAACGGGGTTTCCTGCTGCATCAACAGCCACTATCGGTTTGATAAACTCATCAGTTACCCCTGCATCATACGAATTCTGAATTGCTTTTGGCAAATCAGTAGCCGGAGTTCCTTTACCTGCTACAATCAGATCGTAAGATTCTTTCACTCGTTCCCAACGTTTGTCGCGATCCATCGCAAAATAACGTCCAATTATTGACGCTATTTTTCCTGCCGATTTTTCGGTATGAGCTTCTAATGCTTCGATAAATCCTTTACCACTTTTAGGGTCAGTATCACGACCATCCATAAAACAATGAATGAATGTACGCTCATTCAATCCGTATTCCTGGGCTATGTCGCATAGTTTGAACAAATGATCGATAGAGCTATGTACTCCACCATCAGAAACTAATCCCATAAAGTGGATATTCTTTCCATTGTCGCGAGCATACGAAAAAGCATTTACTATTTCCGGATTCTGCATGATACTGTTATCACGACAAGCGATGTTGATTTTCACAAGATCTTGATATACAACGCGTCCTGCGCCAATATTCAAGTGTCCTACTTCCGAGTTTCCCATTTGCCCATCAGGAAGTCCAACATTTTCGCCTGACGCTTGCAGTTGTGAATGTGGATATTTTTTCAACAACGAATCCCAATATGGAGTCGGCGTTTGAGATATTACATCTGAATGACCGTTGTCTCCTATTCCCCAGCCATCGAGAATCATCAATAATGCTTTTTTACTCATGTTATTTTAGGTTTAGTTAGATAGCTTATTACAGTGATGCAAAAGTAGCTATTTTTTTGCATTTGGACGACTAAAATACCTATTAGTAGGTATTTTTAGCCTAACGAACATTCTCTATCTTTGTTTGTTTATGAATTAGATATAAAAATTTAAAATATGAAGAAAGTAGTATTAATCCGTCACGGAGAAAGTGTTTGGAACAAAGAAAATCGTTTTACAGGTTGGACAAATGTTGACCTTTCAGAGAAAGGTGTAGAAGAGGCCGTTAAAGCCGGACAACTATTGAAGAAGGAAGGTTTTAAATTTGAAAAAGCGTATACATCTTATCTCAAGAGAGCTGTTAAGACATTGAATAATATACTCGACCAGATGGATTTAGACTGGATTCCGGTTGAAAAATCATGGCGACTGAATGAGAAGCATTATGGTATGCTGCAAGGGCTGAATAAAGCAGAGACAGCAGAAAAATATGGCGATGAGCAAGTGCTTGTATGGCGTCGCAGCTACGATGTACCGCCTGCACCACTGGAACCGACAGACTCTCGCTCGGCATCGCAAGACCCTCGTTATGCAGGAATACCAAAATCGTATATTCCTGAAACGGAAGCTTTGAAACAAACGGTGGATCGCATTCTTCCATACTGGGAATCGGAAATATATCCATCGTTAGTACAACATGACGAAATTATTGTTGCTGCGCATGGCAACAGTCTTCGTGGTATAATCAAATATCTCAAAAATATTTCTGATGAAGATATCGTTAGCTTAAACCTACCGACAGCTGTTCCATACGTATTCGAGTTTGATGATGATTTGAATTTTGTGAAAGATTATTTTTTAGGAGATCCCGAAGAAATAAAAAAATTAATGGATGCGGTAGCTAATCAGGGTAAGAAGAAGTAAACTCTATACTACTGATATATAACCAAAAGAGGGCGTCCAAAAATTTTTGGATGCCCTCATCTCATAAATATTAGTATTTTTGTTTTATAAATCTGGAACGTTTATTTAGGACTAGTATCCATTTATTAGTGTTTTTGATACAAGAATCTTTTAATACTGCGCTTCGGCGTTTTTTCAAATTCTTGATCTTGTATTCTACAGTTAGATATTTGGCTGAACCGAGGAAGTTTTTTGTTCACGAACTTTATATCCTCTGCTAACAGTTTTTCTAAATCTGGCCTTTTAATTCCCTCCCGTTCAATATAATCCTTATCCGGATAAACCAAAGCGATGAGTTTCCCCGCTTCTTCTATAACCAGAACTTCAGATATAAGTTGAGAGTTGTTTAGCAAATCCTCTATTTCCTCTGGATATATATTTTGCCCGGATGGGCCGAGCACCATTGTTTTACTACGCCCCTTGATGAAAACAAATTCATCTTTATCCATCGTTACCAAATCACCCGTTTTTAACCATCCGTCCTTATCAAGTACAGATTCTGTCAATTCTGGATTTTTGTAATATCCTAACATTACATTTGCTCCCTTGACAATCAATTCGCCAATCTCTTTTTCGGGATTAGATGAATCTACTTTACAAATCATCCTATCAACAGGTTTTCCGCAAGATTCCGGCTTATATACTTTTGAACTTGCATACGAAATCAGAGGTCCGCACTCGGTCATACCATAACCAACTGTGTAAGGGAATTTTATTTCTGATAAGAAATTACCAACTTCTTTATTCAGAGCAGCTCCACCAACAGCAACTTCTATCAGTTTATTACCAAAGAGCGGTAACAATTTTTTAGTTACTTTAGCATATATCCGTTTTCTGATAAAAGGAATATGCAACAACGTTTTTGCCGGTTGTTTCTTCAATTCAGGGAAAACCTTTGTCTGAATAATCTTCTCCATTATCAGGGGAACAGATAATACAATAGGAGGATTTACCTTGCTCAACATCTCAAGTATAACTTGTGGAGAAGGGACTTTGGATAGGAAGTGAATATGACATCCCATCGAGATTGCAAATAATATTTCAAATGCAAGACCGTACATATGAGCCATAGGCAGAATACACACCATCCCGTCTCCCGGATTTATGTACGGAAACAAGTCAATCGCGACTTTCGTATTAGACCATAAGCTCCGGAATGGAATCATTACCCCTTTGGGGCTGCTTGTTGTACCTGATGTGTAATTAATCAATGCAAGCTCATCCGCTTTTTCGTCATGAAATACAACATCTTTTGGCGTAAAACCATTCGGATATTTTTCTTTAAAAATGCGAGACATATCTTCGCGTGTTTCTATCAACTTGGCTGACGATGCCTTCTCTACAGCAAAATCGTCATCCATCGTAAAGATAGTTTCTACATTTGGCATATCAGCCGGATTGACCTTTGCCCACACCTGATCATTCACAAACAAGACTTTCGAGTCTGAATGGTTCACTATATTCTGAATACTATGACCATCAAAGTCGTGCAATATTGTAACTATCACTGCTCCATAGCTAACTGTTGCAAAGAAAGAGATTGCCCAACTTGCCGAATTGCGACCACATAAAGCTACTTTGTCCCCTTTCTTTACACCCATCGCGTCGAACATAAGATGTATTTCGGCGATTTTACGTGCAAAATCTTTATAATAGAAAGGTTCGGCCTTATAGTCGCTGAGTGCCGGCAGCTCCCAGTTAGAACATATACTGTTTTTTATTAGGGATAGAAATTTATTATCATCCATGTGCTCTGTATATTATAGTTTTTGTCATCAATTAAGTTCAGTCGAGATAAATATACCATTTTTTTTGCAAATAAAAAAGTAGACGGAATATAGTAGTCATGCAAACTGTTTGATAGTCAACAAATAAGCTTCGCCAACTATTGTTGTCAACAAACCTCATCATCACTACTTTAGGCATCTTTCTAATTTGGAGGCGCAAATATACTTATTTATCTTAATGTTATTCATTGTTCGTAAAACATATTACAAAACATAAATTATTATTGTTGAATCAGCATTTGTAGATACATTGTATTTATATTTCAAGAACAATCTGTTGAGACAATAAAATATGTATTTTTGTGTTCTTAATAGTGTATATACAATTATTTATTGCGCGTGTCAGTATCTAATATCTACCGTCTGCTTCTCTTTGGGGGATGCTTTCTTCTGATTGCATTTTTTTTTTCGTGTTCTAACAGAAAGAACACAGCTCTGACGCGTACCTACCATTCAGTCAACACACGCTACAATGTGTACTTCAATGCCGAAGAAGCATACAAAGAATCATTAAACTCGAAGATTATTGGAATAGAAGACAATCTGTCAACATATATTTATACATATCCTTTCGATCCTGATTTGAATCCACTGAGCGAAAGCAGTGGTAGCGGAAGTTTCTCTGCTACAATAGAGAAATGCACCAAAGCTATACAGTTACATTCTATTACCACACGTCCCCGAAAAGACCCATCGAGACGCAACGATGAAAATTATCAGGCATGGCTGCAACAAAAAGAATTTAATCCCTTCATGAAGCATGTCTGGCTTCTTTTGGGCAAAGCCGAATATGAAAACGGCGAATATCTGAGAGCAGCAACTACATTATCCTATATCCCCAAGATGTACAGTTCCGACCCGGACATTGTTGCCGAATGTCAACTATGGAAGGCTCAAGCGTACATACAGATGAATTGGTTGTACGAAGCAGAAGATATTTTCCGCAAATTGGCACAAAGCGGAGGTGTACCTGAAAGTCAGCAGAAATTGTATGCAAAGGTATATGCAAACTTCCTTGCTCGTAATGGCGAATTTGAAAAATCGGTGCCTTACTTACAGCAAGCCATTAGTGCCGAAAAGAACAGACATCAGAAAACCCGCATGAGATATCTGTTGGGGCAAACATACGAGCGGATTGGAGATAATATCAATGCATTCGAAGCATATAGTCGTGTCAAAGGGGTAGGCATATCGTATAAATATATATTCAACTCCCGATTGAAACAATTAAGCTTGAGCGATCAGAGTTCAGACAAAATAATTTCGGAATTGAATAAGATGACCAAAAATCATCGCAATGAAGAATATCTCGATCAGATATACTCTTCTGTTGCTCAGGTATATATAAAACAATCTGATACAACGAAAGCAATTGAAAACTATAAAACAGCAATAGAAAAAAGTAAGCGTAACGGATATGATAAAATGCTTGTCGATATAGCATTAGGTAAAATATATTTCGATCGACGCGAATATGTTTCTGCTCAACCATATTATGCATCTGCATTAGCATCAATAACAAAGGTAGATAGCGCATACGCAACCGTAACCTTAAGATCCGCTTTCTTAGATGAATTAGTCGTACATGTAAAAACTGTGCACGAACAAGATAGTTTGCAGCATTTAGCTAAATTGCCGGAAAACGAGCGTTTGGCGATAATAAACAAGCGGATCGACGACTTGAAGAAAGAAGAAAAGGAACGGAAAAAGGAGGAAGAACGTCAGGCTCGTATACAAGAAATAGAAAGCGGCAACGTTGGGTGGGGAGATTTAACGAACAGTTCGCAACCCGAATCGAGTGTCAACACAGGTATAGTGCAACCGCTGATCTCACAAGACGGAGAATTTTTTTATTTTTACAATCCACAAGTTGTAGCACAGGGCAAAGCTTCGTTTCAACGAATGTGGGGTAGTCGTAAATTAGAGGACGATTGGCGTAGGCGCAACAAGGCTGTTGCTCTATTTGCCGACAACCTTTCTGCCGGCGATAGCGATTCGGATGAAAATCAGTCTTCCGAAGGAGTGCAAGATACGCTATCCAATAAAGCAAATACAGATATTTACTCTGTCGAGTTCTATTTGCAACAATTACCTCTGACCGATGATATGCTTATTGAGTCAGATGCACTCATCGACAATGCATATTATCAGATGGGACGTATATATAAAGAAAAACTGGGCGATCTGCATTATGCTGCCGAGGCATATACCATCGAGCTGAACAGATTTCCCGATACACCCAACAAAGAGGATGTATATTATCAATTATTTCTGATATATATGCAATTAGATCAGCGTGATCAGATGTCTCTATATCGCAACAGGTTATTAGCAGAATATCCCTCCGGTCTCAATTCTATTGCGCTTTCCGACTCCAATTATGAATGGAATCTAAAAAATATAGGTGCATTGCAAAACACCATGTACGACGAAGCATATAACGCATATTTAGTCAATGATATTAAAACTGTTCGAAACAAATATACCGAACTACAAGCAAAATATCCACAATCGGTTCTGATGCCTAAATTTATGTTACTGAACGGACTTACATATGCTCAGGAACGAAATACTGAAGAACTGAAAAAGCAGATGTTATCTCTCGTAGAACAATATCCGAAAGAGGATGTTGCCGAATTAGCGACAGCTATCTTAGATAGAATTAAGGACGGGCACATACTGCTGTCGGATGGTCAACCGATACGCGGCATAGATTGGAATATTCCATTTGACGGTGAAGATGGAGATGAATCAGCGAAACTCATACAGTATACCGATACAATCGATTCGGAATATTATTTCTTACTTGCATTCAAAACTAATTCAATAGATCGAAATAATCTCATTTATCAAATAGCCGATTATAATTTCACAAATTATATTGTACAAACATTCGATATTGGATACGAAACTTTCGTTCCATACGATATACTGATGATTAAAGGCTTTGACACCTTCAGTAAGGTACAATCATACATCAACAGAGCATTCACAGAGGAGGGATTGATTCAACATATTGATTCGCAGATTATCCCGATTCCTATAACAAAAGAAAATTATAAGCTTTTGATTCGCCTCGGATTAGATGAATATATCGAATTTGCAAAAAATCGCTATAAGAAGGAACTTCCTAATTTGGTCAAACACCTATCTGCAAATGAAGATGCGATAGACGACGATAAAGAAATAGACATTCCAGAGGAAAAACCTTCTGAAGAGCTACCTGTTGTAGACAAAGATGATGAAGTAGAAAGTGAAGAAGAGATTGTTATC
>CALNCC010000015.1 GCA_937875275.1 uncultured Dysgonomonas sp.
ATATCCAAACCATGCCCACAGGTTTGTCCGGTGTACCGCCATCGGGTCCGGCGATTCCCGACACAGCAATGGCACAGTCGGTATTCATCAATCGGCATGCACCCTCAGCCATTTCGCGCACCACCTCTTCGCTCACTGCTCCCGCTTCATCCAATGTTTTTGGCGAAACATGAAGCACATTTGTTTTTACCTCGTTGGCATACGACACCACACATCCTTTGAAATAATGCGAAGCTCCGGCGACGGATGTTATCAGATGGCTGATATTGCCTCCCGTACAACTTTCGGCGGTGCTCAATGTTAAGCCTTTTTCGAAAAACTTTAATCCTAATATTTTTTCGAGAGGCAGATCGTCTTCTACAAGTATGGCATTGTTCAGTATCGATTCTATTTTCTGTACTTGATGCTCAAACTCAGCTTTGTTTTCCTCACCTTTCACAAACAGGCGAAGCTTCATTACCCCCAACGAAGGCAAATAGGCGAGACCGAAGTTTGCAGGCAGTTCATTTTCAAAGTCAGTAAGCATTGTCGCCAATTGCGATTCGCTATACCCGACCACGATAAATACTTTCTTCACATACTCCTCTGCATTGTATTTTTTATGCAAACGGGGCAGCACCTCTTTTTCCATCACATACTGCATTTCGTATGGAACACCGGGCATCGACACCAGCACCTTGTCGTTACAATCGAACCACATGACAGGAGCCGTTCCCACTTCGTTTTGTATGATGGTTGCCGCCTTTGGCACATATGCCTGATCGCGAGTCAATGGATTTAGGCGATCGACAGGGATAACTCTTTTTATTGTCTCCAATACCGATTCGTCGAATACCAGTTCGGTATCGAAATATTCGCACAGAGTCTTTTTGGTCAGGTCGTCTTTGGTTGGTCCTAAGCCACCCGTAATGAGTACAACATCTACCAAACTCAATACATTGTCTATCGTGCTTTTTATCTGTTGCGGATCATCGCCAATCGACAACGTTTCCCATATTTCAAATCCGTTGGCAGTCATGTGCGCCGCAATCCATGCCGAATTGCTGTCAACTATCTGCCCGATAAGGATCTCGTCTCCTATTGTAATTATTGCTGCTTTCATATTCTCTAAGCCTGATCTCTTCTTATTTTCCAACGCTTGTGCGTCCACAGCCAACATGCCGGATCGTTCAGAATAGATACTTCCATCATCCGAATGTATTTTTCCGTTATCACGTCTTCCGTCTCCGATTTCGGGTCGGCACTCACAAGTCTGATTGTTCCTTTATAATAGCCCCTTTTCACCCGTTGCATATCGAGATATGTAACCGAAAATCCGGTCTTTTTCGCAATTCTCTCCACACCATTAAACACAGGGGTGTCCTGATTGAGAAAGTCTGTCCAATAATGAACACTATTGCCCGACGGTGTCTGATCTGCCATAAACCCGACCAGCATTTGCCGTCCTTCTTTTCTCATATTCAGAATAACACGAAGAGTATCATTCTTCGGTATCGCAATCGGTTGGAAGCGGCTTCGTATTTTTAGAAAAATGCGGTCAACAGCTTTGCTCCTTAGGGGTTTGTATATTTCGCCAAGAGTGCAATTGGTGTTCTTGAAATGGAGGTTCAAAGACGTAACCCACTCCCAATTGCAATAATGACCGAGAAACATCAAGCCCGAATTTCCGTCTTTCATCAGGTCTTTGACCAGATCAACATTTTCGAACACCATTCTCCGCTGCATCTCTGCATCAGATATGTGCAGAAGTTTTATTGTTTCTACTACGCAGAAGAAGTGATAAAATTCCTTTTCCAAAGCCTTCAATTCTTCCTCCGATTTGTCGGGGAAAGATGCTTTCATATTGCGGCGAACCACCTTTAGCCGATAGCCGATCACTTTATACACCAATACATAGAATATGTCTGCCAGCACATACAATATCCGTAGTGGAAGTATAGCGTGCAGCATCAGTATAGTGTAAAGTATATAGTACAGAAATGTATTCATATCTATTATTTCGTGGCAACAACGGCTGTGTGCGAATCGTTAAATCTATCCAAAGTTACAATAGATATTTCATTTATCTTGGTTGTATCGTAAGGGATTTCAACCTTTACATAGTTTTCGGTAAAGCCGTGCATGCAATCGCCATGTCGGGTATGTTCGAACAGCACCTTGCGTTCAGTCCCCAATTGAGAGTGATAGAACGCCTCTGTCTTGGCATCCGATATGTCAAGCAACGCTTTGCACCGTTGGTGTTTAACCTTTGGGTCTACTACATGGTCTATCTTCAATGCCTGAGTCCCCGAACGTTCCGAATACGTGAAGACATGCAGTTGAGAAATATCGAGACTTTCGATAAATTGTTTGGCTTCTTCAAAATATTCGTCGGTCTCTCCTCTTGTTCCCACAATCACGTCTACTCCGATAAAGGCATCGGGAATAACCGCTTTTATTTTGTTTATTTTGTTGCGAAACAGAGCCGTGTCATATTTGCGCTTCATGAGTTCGAGCACGGCGTCCGATCCCGATTGTAAGGGGATATGAAAATGCGGAGCAAAACGCTTCGACGTAGACACGAAATCTATAATCTCATCAGTAAGCAAGTTAGGTTCTATTGACGATATGCGGAAACGCTCTATGCCGTCCACTTCGTCCAGAGCTTTTATCAGATCGAAAAACGTTTCGCCGGTGGTTCGTCCAAAATCGCCGATGTTTACGCCCGTCAATACAATCTCCTTTCCGCCCGATGCGGCAACCTCTTCTGCCTGCTTCACAAGGCTTTCGATAGTTCCGTTACGGCTGCGTCCTCTGGCAACCGGAATGGTACAATAGGTGCAGAAATAGTCGCATCCGTCTTGTACCTTCAAGAAAAATCGTGTGCGGTCGTCTTGCGAACAAGAGGGCACAAACGTCTTAATAGATTTTGTTTTGGTGGTAAAGATTGCCCCGACATCTTTTTTCTTCAATTCGTCGAGATAGCTCAATACATCTAACTTCTGTTCGGCTCCCAAAACGAGATCCACACCTTCTATCCGGGCTATATCGTCAGGTTTTAGCTGAGCGTAACATCCTGTAACAATAACAAATGAACCGGGATTTTCTTTTATAATCTTCCTTACAGCTTGCCTGCATTTCTTATCGGCAAGTTCGGTGACGGAGCAGGTGTTGATTACACATATATGCGCAATTTCGCCTTTGCGGGCTTTTCTTATTCCTACCGCAGACAGTTGCTTGCCGATTGCAGATGTTTCTGCAAAATTGAGCTTACAGCCTAATGTGTGATAGACCGCAAGTTTATTTTCAAATATAGAATTGTCAATCATTATAATACCAAAGAAAAAGGATTGCAAAAATACTCATAAGATATTTATCAACCATAAAATATAGAAACATTAATACTTTGCATTGCCCAAATGGAAGAATTAAACTACTTTTGCTTGTCATTCAACGCGATTGCATAGTATGAAAAAGAAAAACCATTTTTTGTTCGTATCCCTATTTCTATCGTTGTCATTATCTTCTTGTAGTACAGCTAAGGTGTATGATACATTCGGCGTTGTGGGCATCGCTTTCATTTTTCTGTTTCTGCTGTTCTTGCTCATTTCCATTATGTTTTTCATCTACAAGAAATGGAAAGAACATAAAGCGGCATTAAGTGTTTCACAATTCAACCAAAATATTTCGCGCATTGTGAGCAAACTCGATGTGCCGGAAGAAAAAATAAAAGCATTGGAGTATGCGTTGAAGAGGGTTGAGGATAACAAAAAATATGATAGTAATCCGACATGGAAAAATAATCTGATTGTGTCTGTCTATTTGCATATGTGTAAGGTATATGAGGACATGGGCAACGACAAAAAAATTGTGGAAACATGTACCCGCATACTGAAACTGAAACCCGATCATGCAGCCACATACAATAATCGAGGATTCGTTTATTCGAGGCTGGGGAAATATACATTGGCTATCGAAGACTATTCTAGCGCATTGAAATCGAGGCAGTCTCCTTTTACATACTACAACAGAGCAAATGCTTATTTGGAGACGAATGAGAAAGGAAAGGCTATAGAAGATCTCAAAGCATTTTTATCAATATATGCAGTCAACGATGCCGATTTGATAAACGAAGTGGAAACCAGAATACAAGAGCTGGAACATTGAGATTTTAAAATATAGACTATAACTCAGTTCTTTTTCACGATGAATCAATTAATATCAAAAAGATTTGTAATACCTTTGTCCCTTAAATATGAAGGGCAATACAACATTCCCTTTACACGAACATACAACATGACAATTCTCAATAACTTAACGAAAGGCTTTGCTGTCATCTTTTTCGTATTATTCATCACTTCTTGTAACCTGTTCGAAGAGGTAAAGAAAGAAAAAGTGAAAGTGAATGTTTATAATGATAAGATTCAGGCTGTAATCAATTCGAAAGACAATTCGAAGGCCAAGATTGACGCGTATAAGAATCTTGTCGACCAGATCAATACAAATATAAATAGCAAGAAGCTGAGTAAGAATCTATTGGTGGCATGTTATTACCAATTGAGTACCGAATATTCAAATATTGATAGCCTGGATGAAGTCATCAACAGCTGTAATGCTGCAATCAAATTGGATTCGAACAACAAGTACGTATATTACAATCGTGGGCTTGCTTTTCAGAAAAAAGAAGAATATGCGAAAGCCATCAGCAACTACGACCGCGTAATAGACATAGACCCCGACTATGTGATCACTTATCTGCAACGAGCGATTTGTTACCAGTTGATAGAGGAAGCCTCTAAAGCAATACCAGACTATGAGAAAATTATCAAACTGGTTCCCGCAGATGCACAGGTATATTATGGCTTAGCTCATGCATACATGCAAACAGATAATGTGGATAACGCCATCCGCAATTATGATATCGTACTGAAATTGGACAGCACACACGTCGAAGCGTACTACGACAGAGGATATGCCTATCAGATAAAAAAAGAATACGACAAGGCCATCAGCAATTATGACGAATCGTTGCAGTTGGACGAAGACAACTATAATGCGTATAACAATAAAGGATTCTGTCTTTTACAGAAAGGAGACAAAAGCGGTGCATTATTAAATCTGAACAAAGCTATAAAGATAAATCCCAACTTTGCATTGGCATACAACAACAAAGGGCTGATATATGACGGACAGAAAGAATATAACAAAGCTGTAATATTCTTTAGCAAAGCCATAGAGGCCGATTCGCTATATGCCGAAGCTTTTTTCAACAGAGGGAATCTTTATACTGATATGCGCCTGATAGACAAAGCCATTGTAGACATGAACTCGGCAATTGCGATAGACTCGGCGTATGTAGAGGCTTACAAAAACAGGGCAAGGCTGTATACTGTGAAAAAGGAATATGATAGTGCATTGTCTGACTACAAAACCGTAACTCAACTTGCTCCGAAGTGGGCTGAAGCATTTTATCACATCGGTAATCTTTACGAATCGAAACATAACAATTCGGAGGCTATCGTAAACTATGAAAAAGCTATCAGTATAGATGAGGTAAGCAAAAATGGAGTGAAGAAGTTGGCACAAGCAAGATTAGATAGACTGAGCAAATAAGCATCCACTTCAGTATAATAAATAATCTTGCTCCTCCGATGTTATATTTTATCTAAAACACGTCCTAAGTCAGCTATTATATCGTCAGCATCTTCCAATCCCACCGAGAAACGGAAAATACCTTTCCCTGCAAAATCGTTCCATGAATCGAATTGTTTCTGTGTCGTAAATTTGAACGATGTCTTCAATAGATCATCGCTATTCAGATAAAATATCAACGACCGATGATGCCCGAGTGAAACTGCATAATGTATAATCTTCAGATCTTTGGCAAATAGAGTTGCCGTTTTTTTTCCATCTTCTACCTGAAAAGTTATCATCCCCGAGAAATTTTTCATTTGACGTTTTGCCAATTCGTGTTGAGGGTGAGATGGAAGTCCCGGATAAATAACTCGTTTCACGGCAGGATGTTTTTCCAAATATTGAGCAATTTTGAGGGCATTTTCTTCATGGGCACGCATCCGAATGGGATAGGTTGCCAGTCCCCGTAATATTAGCCATGCATTGAACGGGCTAAGGACGCCACCTAAACGAATAGCCGTTTTTTTGCGCAAGAGAGCCAGATCTTCAGTTCGCCCTAAAATTACACCGCCCAAGGCATCACCATGTCCACCAAGATATTTGGTCAGCGAATGTATTACAAAATCAGCACCCAAAGCTAATGGTTTAGTTGCAATGGGGGTTGTAAAGGTTGAATCTACCGCAAGTTTAGCCTTTGCTCGACGAGCAATTTTGGCAACGGCGGCAATGTCTGTCAATCGCAGCAAGGGATTACATGGCGTTTCTATATATATCAGTCGGGTATTAGGTTTCACAGCATGCTCAATGGCTGTTATGTCGGATGTGTCTACTTTCGTGATTTCGATATCTAACTGAGGAATCATTTCGTTTGTCATCTCCGAAAGAGCAGCGTATGCAACATCACTCACTATTGCGTGATCACCGCCCTTGAGTTGATGTAGCAACAGGGCTGTAATAGCTCCCATGCCACTGGCAAAAGCAATTGCTGTTTCGGCCTCTTCCAATACAGATAGTTTTTCTTCGAGCTGATGTACCGTAGGATTACCCCAGCGCGAGTACAGAAATGGATCGTCCTCCCTCATTCCTTCTACCGAGAATCCGGCATCGGCACTCGTTACGAAGGTTGTTGACATAACTAAGTTGGGAGAAGAGGCATTGGTTACAGGATCAGGATATTCACCGGCATGTATCGCTTTTGTTTGTTCGCCGGCATTGTCTAAAGCATCATTTTTCTTCATAACATATGTTTTATACTACACATGCTAAGATACATGGTTGTAACCTTTCTTAAAATACCCTGTATATGGTATATTCAGCGAGCGCGGATAGTCAACTGAGACTCAGAAAAAGATAGTGAGGAGTATTAATTACTGCGCAATCTGTTCCTTTATTTTCTCTACAATGGTTGTATTTCCGGCAATTTCTGATACGTTGCGGTCGCTTCTGTATTTGCAGATCACGCCTCCGGCTTCTTCGACGATGAGATTGCCTGCGCAGACATCCCATATATTCAGAGACATTTCCCAGTATCCGTCTAAAAGGCCGCAAGCAACACAGCACAGATCGTAAGCTGCCGAGCCCAATCGACGTATATCTCTTACCGATGGTAGAATGCGGGAGACCTCAGTACTGTTGTTATCCGCATTTGTTCCTTTGTCGTATGGGAACCCCGTACCAATTACCGATATATTTAGGTCTAGTTTTTCCGACACCCCCATCTTTTTCCATTCGCCTCCTCTGCTCGCCATGAACGCTCCGTTTCCCTTTGTTGCAACAAATATTTCGTCTAAATATGGTGCATATACGACACCTGATATTGTTTCGCCTTTATATTGCAAGGCAATTGAAATGGAGAAAATGGGAAGTCCTTGGCTGTAATTGGTAGTGCCATCGAGAGGATCGACAACCCACAGGAAATCACTATTCTCATTACCCCTGTATCCGCCTTCTTCGCCAAGTATTTTGTGATCGGGGTATTTCTCAAGAATGGTGTTGGCGATCAATTCTTCGCTTTTTTTGTCTACGACGGTTACAATGTCCGAAGCATTGGATTTTTCCTTGATATTGAGGTTATTGCCCCGATAATAAGAAAGTTGCAAAACTGCAACTTTCTTTGCTAACTCGATAGTAAAATCGAGATATTCTTTTTTGTTCATAATAGTTCTTTGTTATCTGACAGCAATACCCTCGTTTTTCAGATATTCTTTCAGGTCTTTAATTGATATTTCTCCGAAGTGGAAAACGCTTGCTGCAAGTGCAGCATCCGATTTGCCGTCGATGAATGTGTCGCGAAAATGCTCCATCTTGCCTGCACCGCCCGATGCGATGATAGGAATGTTCAACGACTCGGATAGTTGTTTCAATGCTTCGTTTGCATATCCGGTTTTCACGCCGTCATGATCCATGCTGGTAAACAGAATCTCGCCCGCTCCCAGATTCTCAGCTTCTTTAGCCCACGAGAAAAGCTCTTTGTCTGTCTTATTTCTGCCTCCGCTTGTGTAGCACCACCAAGTGCCGTCCTCGAATTGTGCGTCGATAGCACACACGCAGACTTGTGAACCAAAATTCTTGGCAATGTCGGTGATGATCTGAGGGTTGCGTACGGCTGTCGAATTGATGGAAACCTTATCGGCTCCGGCATTCAACAGGCGATCTACGTCCGACAATTCATAGATTCCCCCTCCGATAGTGAATGGAATGTTTATATTTTCGGCAATGCGTTTAACTAAATCAGTGAAGGTCTTGCGTTCTTCAAACGATGCGGTAATGTCGAGAAATACCAACTCGTCAGCACCTTCTTGGCTGTACCTTACCGCCAGTTCGACAGGGTCGCCAGCCTCACGCAGATTGACGAAGTTTGTACCTTTCACTGTTCTGCCGTCTTTTACATCCAGGCAGGGGATTATTCTTTTAGCAAGCATATTTCCTATTTTGTCTAATAATTATCTGCGGCTCAATTGCTCTAATGTAACGCGCTTTTCATAAATGGCTTTACCCAAAATGACAGCCGGCACACTTGCCGCCTCCAGATCGAGGATGTCTTGAAAACAGCTGACGCCACCGCTGGCAATAAGGTATAGGTCGGGGAAATTATGCAATAATTCCTTATATAGAGCGATGGATGGTCCTTGCAGCATTCCGTCTTTGCTGATGTCGGTGCACACTATCTTTTGCGCACCCTTTTGCTTGTATTCTCCGATGAATGGGATGATGTCTATTGCAGTTGACTCTTGCCATCCCGATACCGCTATTTTATGATCTTTGCAATCGGCTCCGAGAATGATTCTGTCGCTTCCATACTTGTCGAGCCATCCCGAAAACAATTCAGGGTTGCGTACGGCGATACTGCCGCCCGTAACCATGCTCGCTCCCGAATTGAACGCGATCTCTAAATCCATGTCGCTTTGCACACCACCGCCAAAGTCGATAGTCAACGATGTACCTTTTGCTATGCGTTCGAGTACCTTGTAGTTTACAATGTGTTTCTCTTTAGCACCATCGAGGTCGACAAGGTGAAGCCTTCGAAGACCCGCATCTTGAAACATGCGGGCGACTTCTAAAGGATCTTCGTTATATACTTTTTTTTCGTTGTAATCTCCCTGCGATAAGCGCACGCACTTACCATCGATGATATCTATTGCCGGAATGATTTCGATCATGAATTATTCGATTGTTTTTTTCAAGAAAGTATTTTTACTGTCATAGGATAGTCCCAGTACTCACCGTTGCTAGCCTTTACTGCTGCCATAATCACAAATATGATATATGTTATACCTAATGCAATAAGGATAGGGATACCAATCAGTACTAAGCATAGGAGTCCGGCAACGATACTGTATATCGTCCAACTAAGCATAAAGTTGATAATGTTTTTTCCGTGTTTGTCTACATTCACGTTTTCTTTGTTTGTCAGCCACATCACAATAGGTAAAGCATATCCTACAACGGTGATAAGCCCCAGGAATTGCGATAGATGCATCAACAGGAGGAAGGTTTTTTCTTCCATTCCCCAAGGATTCTCGTATGACGAGTAGTTGGCATTCAATATCTTTGTTTTTTCACGTTGATACTCTTCTTCTGTAATTGCTCCTTTCGAACGTAGTTCGTCGAGTGTGTTCAAATCTTCGTATTTTCCCATAATTAGGTGGTTTTTAGGTGTTCTGTAAAAAATTAATTAATATTTGTTCGCCTACGCTGCCGCTTTTTTCGGGATGAAATTGGGTAGCGTAGAAATTGTCTTTGTGCAGAGCCGCGCTGAACGGATGGATATAGTCCGTAGTTGCGGCTGTGTATTCGTTTATCGGTACATAGTAGCTGTGCACAAAATATACATACCTATTCTCGATAGACGGATCGAATATGTTGCTGTTGAGATTCGATATCGTGTTCCATCCCATATGCGGTATTTTATCTTCGTGCTTTTGTTTTACGAATCGCTGTACCTTTGTGTCAAAAATATTGAGACAGTCGGTGTCTCCTTCTTCCGAAGAGGAGCACATCAGTTGCATGCCTAAGCATATGCCCAAAACGGGTTGCGTGAGATTGGGGATGATTTCGTTCAATCCACATTTCCTCAGATATTCCATTGTCGAACTGGCTTCGCCTACACCGGGGAATATGACTTTATCTCCTTTTCTTATTTTAGTAATGTCGGGCGTAACTATGGCGTCGGCATTGAGACGTTTCAGCGCATTTTCGACCGAAAAAATATTTCCTGCGTTATATTTTATAACTACTATACTCATCCAAAATGTTTAATTTGTTGACAATTTGAGCCCTACAATTCCTATGATGACCATCGACACGAAGAGCATCTTTTTCCAACTTTTCGATTCTTTGAACCAAATGACACCTACCAATACGCTGCCTACGGCTCCTATTCCCGACCAGATGGCATAGCCTGTTCCCATCGGAATAGACTTGAGTGCGTAAGATAGTGAGTAAAGGCTTAAAATTACAAAAATGATTGTTAATATTGAATAGCGAAGTTTACGAAATCCATCGGACAGTTTCATCATGCTGACGAAGCATATCTCAAGAAAACCACCCATAAGTAATGCTAACCAGTATGAATCGATCATGATTTTCTAAGTTTTTTTCTTGGTTTACTATCTATAAGTTTAAGCCCTACAATACCGCAAATGAGTACGATAAGTGAAATTGTTTTTATCGGGTTAACGTCTTCTTGCAAAAAGAGCATGCCGATGACGGCTGTTCCGGCAGCACCTATTCCGGTGAATACGGCATAGGCTGTTCCTATCGGAATGGCTTTCAGTGCACGGGCGAATAGATAAAAACTTACAATCATAAATGCAATGGAAAATACGCTCCAATTGAGTACCGAGAATCCGTGAGACATCTTGAGCCCGTATGCCCATACGATCTCCGAAATTCCTGCCAAAATGAGATAAAACCAAGCCATACTTTATTTAGATAATAGGAGGTCAATAAGTTTAACCATCTTCTTAAATTCTTCTTCCTTGTAAAGACGTGTCAACATTACTATTTTTCCGTCTTTGTCGATGATTACATTGCGGGTTATACCTGCATTCTTCTTTGCATATAGGTTGAATATACCGCCATCATGATCCAACCCCATCGGATATGTCGTACCAACCTTTGCAGTATATTCCTCTACTTTTTCTTTCGGTTCTTCTCTATCGATACCATATAGTGCAAAATCAGCGTTGTCTTTATGCTTTTGCCATATTTCTTTTTCTATATGAGGCATCTCGGCACGGCATACACCGCACCAACTGGCTGTAAACTGAAGCATTACAACCTTGCCTTTCAGGTCAGATAGTTTTATTTTCTTGCCTGAGGTCAGTTCCACCGTAAAGTTGGGTGCTTTATCGCCGACTTTCACTTTATATTGATAGTCCTCTGCATCCTGCGCCGAAGCAAATAGGGTAGGCAAGATTAATGTGAAGAAAAGTAGTGTATATCTTATCATAATTCATATAGTTGTTTGTTCAGATACCATCTGCGCAATGTGAGTGCTACAGGCAGTGCCGCAAGAGAACCTAATGTGTCTGCCAGAAAATCGAACCAATCGCCCGTACGATCGGGGAAATACCTCTGCTGCACGATCTCAATAAAGCCTCCGTACAGAATCGGAAGAAGTATTGCCAACAGTATAAGCTTGAGGATGATAATGCGTCCGTTGTTCTCGTGGATATACATGAATGAAGCCACTATCGAAAGCCCGAAGTACATGAGAAAGTGGACAATCTTATCGGCAGGGATAAAGAACTCACATTCTATATCCGGAATGTCATTCGGCGGAATCAGGCAGCACAGGTAGAATATAACTACTGCCACGATTAATGGCGGAATTGTGTACCTTAAATATTTACCCATATTAAAAATAGATTAGTATTTGTTTGTATAAAACAATTGCAAAAATACTTATTTTTTGCGATATATGAACTGTGATGTGTCTACCTCTTTTTTTCAGTGTGCGAGATTCCTCATTATAAGAAATAAATAATTACATTTATGAGATTTTTAAAGACAATAGATTATGAAAATAAAAGGACGATTCGATCATCTCAATATTAATGTTACTAACCTTGAGAAAAGTATTGAGTTTTACGACAAGGCCCTCGGGCTGAAAGAAGTACGTCGCAAAGTAGCAGACGACGGAGCGTTTGTGCTGGTTTACTTAGGCGACGGAGAAACTCCGTTCAGCCTCGAACTGACGTGGTTGAGAGATCATCCTCAGGCTTATGAATTGGGCGAAAATGAAAGTCATTTGTGTATACGTGTGCATGGAGACTATGATGAAACAAGGGAATATCACAAGCAGATGGGGTGTGTCTGTTATGAGAATACATCTATGGGATTGTATTTTATCAATGATCCGGACGACTACTGGATAGAAATTCTTCCTATCGAAAAATGAGAGATTGATAACATTTTATAATAAAAAGAAAACAAAAATATTATCTTTGCATAGTTACCATCGTTTACAACCAATATGGACATTTTTATATCGTTATTAATAACTCTTCTTTTTGTATTTCTTAATGGTTTTTTTGTTGCGAGTGAGTTCGCAATTGTAAAAGTTCGAATTTCTCAACTCGAGATGAAAGCACAGGCTGGCAGCAAAAGTGCCGAGCTTGCAAAACATATCGTTACTCATTTGGATGCCTATTTAGCTGCTACTCAGTTAGGTATAACGCTATCCAGTTTGGCCTTGGGGTGGATTGGAGAGCCTATCGTGTCAAAGATTATCGGAAACTTTTTGGCTTTGTTCGATCTCAATATCGGAGCTACAATGTTGAGTACAATTTCTTTGGCTTCGGCATTCTTGCTGATCACCATCTTGCACATTGTGTTGGGAGAGCTTGCCCCTAAGTCGCTTGCTATCCAGCGATCTGAGCAAACAAGTATGGCTGTGGCATATCCCCTTTATGCATTTTATTGGGTGTGTCGCCCTTTCATTTGGATGCTCAACGGTATTGCCAACTTGTTGTTGAAGGCTGTCGGGCTGCACACTGTTGCCGAAGAAGGGGTATACTCGAGTGATGAGTTGAAATATTTGGTCGATCAGGCGAAGGAAAAAGCTACGCAAGACGATTCATCGACAGACTATGAGATCATAAAAAATGCGTTCGATTTCTCGGAACGTACAGCAAAACAGGTTATGGTACCTCGTACGCAGGTGGTTGCGATAGATGTGCATGACTATGACAACGAGAGCCTCGCTTATGTTATCGAGGAAGGTTATTCTCGCATACCCTGCTACGAAGACAGTATTGATAATATCATTGGGGTCGTGCATTTGAAGGACATTCTGAAAAAAATGCGCCTAAGCGATTCGGAAGTTATAAGTATAAAAACGATAATCAGACCGGTGTCATTTACGCCCGAAACGAAGCGCATCGGACGATTGCTGAAAGAGTTTCAGGTGAAGCACCAACAGATAGCGATTGTGTTGAACGAATATGGTGGTGTAGAAGGAATCATAACGATGGAAGATATTCTCGAAGAATTGGTGGGTGAAATTCAGGACGAATATGACAACGAGATTCCGTTTGTAGAACAAACAGGCGAGAATGTATATTCGGTGGTGGCAACGTCGGCCATAAGTGATATCAACGACGAATTGCCGCATTCGATAGATCGTGATAAACAATACGATACACTCGCCGGATATTTGATAGATAAATTTGGACGTATACCCAATACACAAGATAAACTTGTTTCGGAGGATTACGAATTTACGATACTGAAGAAAAATAAAACGACTATCCTTCTTGTCCAATTGCACGACTTATCGCCTATCGAGAACGAAGGGGAATCTGCTTCGGAGTGAGACGGAATAAAGAATCATAAATGAAATTTGAACTTCAATATAAAGACAGTCAGTCCAACGCACGTGCAGGATTGATTACGACAGATCATGGTCAGATCGAAACACCCATATTCATGCCGGTAGGAACGCAAGGTAGCGTGAAAGCTGTGCATATGACCGAACTGGAGAATGACATAAAGGCGCAGATCATACTTGGCAACACCTATCATTTATATTTACGTCCCGGACTCGATATTTTGCGTCAGGCAGGAGGACTGCATAAATTTAACAGTTGGAGCAAACCTATACTGACCGATAGTGGTGGATTTCAGGTGTTTTCGTTAGCCGAAAACAGAAAGCTGACCGAAGAGGGTGCTATTTTTCGTTCACATATCGATGGATCGAAACATATGTTTACGCCCGAGTCGGTGATGGATATCGAGCGCACGATAGGGGCTGATATTATTATGGCATTTGATGAATGCACACCCGGTGATGCCGATTATAAATATGCAGAAAAATCCTTGAGCCTGACCGAGCGATGGCTCGACAGATGTATAAAACGATTCGATGAAACGGAATGCGAGTATGGTTACAAACAAGCCCTTTTCCCTATTGTGCAAGGTTGCGTATATCCCGATTTGCGAAGACGTGCTGCCGAAAATGTAGCATCGAAAGGGGCAGACGGTAATGCCATTGGCGGCTTGGCGGTGGGTGAGCCTACCGAGAAAATGTATGAAATGATAGAGGTGGTAAATGAAATTCTGCCTCAAGACAAGCCTCGTTATCTGATGGGAGTGGGTACTCCTGCGAATATATTGGAAGCCATTGAGCGTGGTGTGGATATGTTCGACTGCATCATGCCTACCCGTAACGGGCGCAATGGTCAGATATTTACAAGAAATGGTATAATGAATATGCGTAACCAAAAGTGGGCAAAAGATTTTTCTCCGATAGACGAAAACGGCGCATCATTTGTTGATACTTTATACTCAAAAGCCTATCTTCGTCACCTGTTTATCGTGAACGAAATATTGGCATTGCAGATAGCTTCGGTACACAATCTCGCATTTTATTTGTGGTTGGTAGGCGAAGCTCGTAAGCATATTGTCGCAGGAGATTTTGTGACATGGAAAAAGAATATAATAGGAGATATATCGCGTAGGATATGAGAATATTGTCGATACTCGATTGGTATATTATCAAGAAGTTTTTGGGGACATATATTTTCTCCATTATACTCATTATATCCATTGCGGTAGTATTCGATGTGAATGAGCGGTTAGATAAATTTATCAACAACGATGCTCCTTTACAAGCCATTGTATTTGATTATTATCTGAATTTTATTCCGTATTTCGCCAATCTCTTCGGATCTCTTTTTGTCTTTATATCAGTAATATTCTTTACCTCGAAACTTGCTGAAAACTCGGAGGTTATAGCCATGTTGTCGAATGGAATGAGTTTTCGACGGTTGATGAAGCCATACATGATATCGGCGGCGGTTGTTTCGTTCGTTACATTTATGATGAGCTCTTTCATTATTCCGCCTTCCAATGTAACTCGCATCAATTTTCAGAACAAGTATATCAAAGACAAGAGTGTGAGTAACGTGGATAAAATACAGATTCAGCTTAGCGAAGGAAGTATTTTGTATATAGGAAGATATGAAAGCAGAGATCATACGGGATATAATATATTGATCGACAAATTTGAAGGAAAGGAACTTGTGTCGCGATTGCAAGCCTCACGATTGGTTTATGATACAGCTTATCATTGGGTATTGCAAGATTATTCGATTCGGGATTTTAATCACGACAAAGAGATTGTCCGAAGCGGTACGGCTATCGATACTACTCTGAATATAACTCCGGGAGACTTCCTTATATCTGAGAATGGATATGAGCAGATGACGACTCCGGTGTTGTATGATTTTATACAAAAACAGAAGGAGAGGGGATTGGCTGTTGTGGGCAATGTGAGTGTGAAGCAATATGAAATAGCCTATTATCAGCGATTTGCGTCTATCTTTTCTGCATTTATTCTGACTATTATAGGAGCATCTCTTTCGTCACGGAAGATGAAGGGCGGAATGGGTATGAATATCGGTGTCGGGTTGGCATTGAGTGTCTCTTACATCCTTTTTCAGACGATTAGTTCATCTTTTGCTGTCAGTGGATCGTTGTCTCCGTTGGTTGCTGTGTGGATACCCAATATCGTATTTATGTTTATTGCAGCACTTCTTTATTCTCGTGCACCGAACTAAGAAAATGATATAACGATAAAAAGTATAGGACAGATTTACCTGTCCTATACTTTTTACTTCTTTTATTCCTCTAAAATTCCAAACTCATTATTTGCAGTTACCGTCTGAGCATCGATGTCGAATGTCTTGGCAGAGCTGTTGTTGTAGAACATGACAGAAGCTTTTCCGTCTTTGTCTGTTTTTACATTCGGATTCCAATATAGGGTTCGTCTGTGATCTCTTTCGTCCGGCATTTCTGAATGGTTGGGAGAGTAAAACTCCTGAGCCGCAGAATATCCCTTAAAGGTTGTTTCACGAGTGGCTCTCTGTGGATCGTTGATCTGATCCTTTGTGTAAATGAATACATATACATATTGGCTGACTGGGCGGAAATTCTTAACTGCGTCACTATGGGGACGATTATAGGCACTGCTATTACTCTCAGACGGCCATTTGGGTAGTTGTCTTTTTTCGGAAGACCTGCCATAGTTCCCTTTTTCATCGAAATTGACAATTGTAGTACCACCATACGATAAAACAACTCTCGTTATGTCGTTTGTTGGAACCTCAGTCAACACTGTTTCATATTTCCTCTTTGCGAATTCGAAATACTCCAACTTTTCCATATTGTTGATCATTAGGAATGTACGCATGTTTTTATAGGTAAGTATTTGTCCCTTCAGTTCAGCTTGAGGGTTGTGCACAAAATTAGGATCTAATTGTACTAAGAAATCCTCAATAGATGTCGTTACCTCCCCACCTTTATCTAATATCTTATCAATTGCTTTTTCCGCATCATAAACGAATGATGATTCGGTTACGTCTTCTTCCGTAAATATTGATTTCTCGGCAGTTATCACAAATTCGTCCAATTGCCGAAAACGTTCGGTCATACTCAAACTCGGATCATAATACTTTTCGAATTCTTTTTCCCAGTTATTGTCGGCCTCTTCTTCTGCTATTTTTGCCTCTTTTTTATTTACTTTCTTTTTGTTTTTGTCTTTTTTCAGAAGCAGGGTCTCGTAAGGATTATATGTTCGCGGAGTCGGTTCATATAAGCTGTTAAGCATTACTCTATTGATCTTCTCTTTTCCATTTTCCGTAGCGCGCAATATCAACTTCCAATCGCCATAAATATCTTCCTCGATATGGAATGAAAAATTCCCCAAAGAGTCGGTTACAGAGTTGGCACTAACCCCTTGAATCGAACTATTCTCTTCTTTCTTCATCAAGCTGAAACTGATATCCATATTCGGCTTGTTCACTTTCTTCATCCAGCTTTTTACCGATCCGTCTATGGTCAATTCAGTTTCCATACGTTGCTCCAGCTTGAAAGGATT
>CALNCC010000016.1 GCA_937875275.1 uncultured Dysgonomonas sp.
CGCCATCAAAGTATTGCTACTCTATGCTGCCCCTCGACTTGCATGTGTTAGGCCTGTCGCTAGCGTTCATCCTGAGCCAGGATCAAACTCTTCTTTGTAAATTATCTTTTTAAAATTCCTTTTTGATCCGGTATGCTCTTGTTATTATTGAATGTTTTTGTAATTGACAGAGACTAATTTTTATAATTATTAAAACTATATAAAATAGCTCTTATACTACACGCTAATGTCATTATTTCAAAGATCGATTGTTTTACTTTTTTCGCCTTAATCTCAAAAAGTGGGGCAAAGATAGTGAATGGATTAATACCGACCCAAATTTATAGCACCTTTTTTTCCTTTTTTCTTCAAAAAAGATATCTTTTGATCCGTATCGGGGGCTGAAAGGCTTTAATTTCCCATGTTTTTGAATAGAATCCGACACGCCCGAGCTTCGCGCAAGGCTTCGATCAACTCTTCACGAGACATCGTGTCGCCATCTTTATTGTATATCATTTGGAAAAGATTGAGCAATTCTTCTTTTTCGAAAGCTGACAGCATATTCTCAAAGTCTATCCCCTCATCTAATTCGAAAGACAAAAGAATTATCCTTTGTTTGATTGACACGTTCTCCGGATCAAGCTTAAGCAACTTTTGCGTATACATCAATGCCTGAGTGTAATCTTCTTCAATGATGCTGACAATGGACAGATAATCTATTGCGAATAAGTTGTCACTTTCTTCGCTGTGTATTTTCAGGAATTGAGTTTCAGCCTCGCTGTACATGCCTTTTTTGAAGTATGCTTCTCCGATGATCGACATTAATTCGACAGTAGGTTCTTCTTCCTCCAAAATCTTGGACGCAATGCTGATGGCTTTGTCGTAGTTTTCCATCTTCACGGCAATATATGCTTTTTTAGTGATGGATTCTGTCGTTTCACCAAAGCTTTCTTCATATGTCGAAATACATTCGATGGCTTCGTCAAACAGTTCTATTTCGAGCAGAGACTCACTCAGCATGAGTAGAACTGCACCATTCTCTGAGTCTATTTCTAAAAGTTCGCGATATGTTTCTATGGCTTCTTGTTGCCGTCCACTGAGGGACAGACAGTGCGCTTTCAGTTTTAGAACATTTGTGTCGGAATCCTCTATGGTAAGGGCAAAATCGAATGCGTCTATCGCTTTTTCATACTGATTGCGCAGAGAATATAGTTTGCCAAGGTTAACCCATGCATCGTACCCATAGGGATCGACGTCGAGCAGTCGGTTTGTGATTTCGATAGCCGAGTCGAGCTTTCCTTCCATTTCGTAGGCATAGGCGAGATCGCTTAGTACTTCCTGATTTTCGGGATTATATTCGAGGCTTTTTTCATAGTAGGATATGGCCTCTTTGGGGCGATCTACATCTAAATATATGAACCCCAGTTCGGAGAGAGTGTTTCCTATCTCTCCTTTTTCTTCATTGTCTATTATTTCCCGAGAGAATTTTTCTGCCTCAGCGGTCAAGCCCAAATGCAGGTAGGCTTCGATGAGGATGAGATATACATCGGTGTTGTATTCGGACAAGAAGGGAGAAAGCAGCTTGATAGCCTCCATGTACTCACCATCGTATAGGTATAGCTTCCCCTTTTTTGCCAATAACGCATCACTTTGTGGATGTATTTTGAGACCTGCCTCAACAATGTCGCGTGCAGTGTCTAAATCATCTCTCGAATCGTAATACTCGACCAGATCTTCAAATTCATCAGCATCAAAATACGGATTCTTACCGGACGCAAGATTCTGCTCGTATTTCTTTACAAGTTCCGAAATATTTTCTCTTGCCATCAACTATCTTGTTCCTTATTTCTCCTTAGTCTTAGACCAAGAATCTTTCAAGGAAACTGTTCTATTGAATATTAATTTGTCGGACGTAGAGTCTTTGTCTACACAGAAATATCCGATCCGTTGAAATTGGAATTTATCTTGTACCTGAGCACCTTTTATATACGATTCTCCTTTGCATCCTGTTAGCACTTTCAGTGAATCGGGATTCATCAGGTCGCGGAAATCTCGTTCGTCTTCCGATGGATTTTCTACCATGAACAGGCGGTCGTAGACGCGTACCTCAAGATCTGTCGCATCTTGTGTAGCTACCCAATGGATAGTTCCTTTTACCTTACGTCCACTTTCCGGCATTCCGCTTTTTGTCTGATCGTCATATTCGGCATAGACCTCAAGTATATTGCCGTCTGCATCTTTTTTGCAACCGGTGCATTTTACGATATACGCATTCTTAAGGCGCACTTCATTGCCCGGAGTCAGACGGAAATATTTTTTCGGAGCATCTTCCATAAAATCACCTCTCTCGATATAGAGTTCTTTCGCGAATAATATCTTGTGGCTTCCGGCAGATTCGTCCTCCGGATTGTTTTGTGCATCCATCAGTTCTGTTTTGTCTTCCGGATAATTTGTTAAAACCAACTTGATGGGGTCGAGAACCACTGAGACGCGAGATGCGCGCTTGTTCAGATCTTCTCTGATAGAATATTCTAATAAAGAAATATCATTGATACCATCATACTTGGTATATCCTATGCGGTCGATGAAGTTATGTATAGCCTCTGGCGTATATCCACGACGACGAAAACCGCAGATGGTAGGCATGCGCGGATCGTCCCAACCGTCAACCAATTGTTCTTGTACCAATTGCAGCAACTTACGTTTGCTCATTACGGTATATGTGAGGTTCAGCCTGTTAAATTCGTACTGATGAGGGCGATACTCGTCTGTGGCAAGTTGGTCGATAAACCAATCGTATAGCGGACGGTGAACCACAAATTCTAAAGTACAAATAGAGTGTGTTACTCCCTCGAAGTAGTCGCATTGACCATGTGCAAAGTCGTACATCGGATATGCTTTCCATGTAGTGCCTGTGCGATGGTGCGGCTGATTGATGATGCGATATATAATAGGGTCGCGGAAGTGCATGTTAGATGACGCCATGTCGATTTTTGCTCGTAAGACCATGCTTCCTTCTTCCAGTGCACCTTCGTTCATTTTCTGGAACAAGTCGAGACTTTCCTCTATCGGGCGATTGCGAAACGGGCTCTCTATACCTGCTTGAGTGGGGGTGCCTTTTTGTTTGGCGATATCTTCAGCCGATTGTTCATCTATATAGGCCTTCCCTTCTTTAATCAGTTGAACGGCAAAATCCCACAATTGAGGGAAATAGTCTGACGCATAGTATATGTTGGCCCAGTCGTAGCCCAACCATTGTATATCCTCCTTTATGGCATCGACGTATTCCACGTCTTCCTTGATCGGATTTGTGTCGTCGAACCGAAGATTGCAGCAGCCATTGTAATTTCGCGCTATGCCAAAGTCGATAGCAATAGCTTTAGAGTGCCCTATATGAAGGTATCCATTGGGTTCGGGTGGGAAACGGGTTTGTATGCGACCATCGTTTTTTCCTTCACTCAAGTCTGTTTCCACAATCGTCTCTATAAAATTCAGACTTTTTTTATTGTCGTCTTTAAGGATATCTTCTGCTGACATATCTTCGAAATGTTAATTCTTTAATCGTTGTTGAAAAAATATATTACTGATCTATCGGGATGCTTGCATCTCGTTTATGTACCGAATATAAAGTGTATGGAATTCTTTGTAGTCTTCAGTATTTTTGTATTTGTCTAAAACGGCAATTACTTCTTTGTAGGCTTTTTCTGCATCTTCCATTTCATAATTCTCGGTATGCTTCATCGATAAAATGTTGGCTTCGGCAGCTCTGCGGGCATCGCGTTCTATTGTCGAAGAACATGCATGTAGAAACAGAGAGGCACAAACAACAAGTATGGTAAGTATAATATTCTTCATATCTTATTATTATGAAACGACAAAGGTAAGTAAATTACATCTATATTTGTAAAAAATACACTAACAATTATATTTACATCAATACCATTTTTTCTAACCTTTGATAGTTATAAAATAAAAGATATAAGTAATGAAAGGAAAAATACTTGTTACAGGAGGAACCGGATATATTGGCTCTCACACAGTTGTTGAATTGCAGAATGCAGGATACGAAGTTGTTATTATTGATGACTTGTCGAACTCGACAAAAGATTCTATCGGCGGAATAGAGCGAATCACAGGACAGAAGCCGATTTTCTATCAAATGGATTGTAATGATCTGAATGAACTTAATCGCGTTTTCGAAGAGAACAAAGATATTCGGGGGATTATCCACTTTGCCGCAAGTAAGGCGGTGGGAGAATCGGTGCAGAAGCCGTTGTTGTATTATCGCAACAATCTTAATTCCCTGCTCAACCTGTTGGATATGATGCAGCAACATGCGGTAGAGAATATTGTATTCTCGTCTTCATGCACGGTATACGGTGAACCCGATCAGAATCCGATAGACGAGACTGCTCCGATAAAACCGGCAGAGTCTCCTTATGGAAATACGAAGCAAATAAACGAAGAGATTATCCGAGATATTGTTCGCTCGGGGGCGAATGTGAGAAGCATTATTCTTCGTTATTTCAATCCGGTAGGTGCGCACCCAAGCGCCGAGATAGGCGAACTGCCAAACGGGGTGCCACAGAATCTTGTCCCTTTCATCACCCAAACTGCCATAGGCGTTCGTGAGCAACTGAGTGTTTTTGGCGACGATTATAATACTCCTGACGGATCATGCGTGCGAGACTTTATCAATGTTGTAGACTTGGCAAAGGCACATGTGGAGGCAATAGATCGCATGTTGGCAAAGAAGGCGGACGAAAAGGTAGAGGTGTTCAACTTGGGAACGGGCAATGGCGTTTCGGTGCTTCAATTGATCAATATATTCGAGAAGGTGTCGGAAACAAAACTGAACTATAAGATTGTAGGACGCAGAGAGGGAGATATTGAAAAAATATGGGCAGAGCCGAAAAAAGCAAATACCGTATTGGGATGGACAGCCAAAGAAAATATTGAAGACACAATGCTTTCGGCATGGAAATGGCAACTCAAACTGCGCGAGAAAGGGATAATGTAATAGCCTATGCAATAAATAGGATTATCACTATTCTATATTATCTCAACTAAAGATAGAAAAATTAGAGACTGTACTTTTTTTGTACAGCCTCTCTTTTTTTGTAGTCGTATGTCAGAAACAATTGCTATTGTACATAGCCATTGAATCGTGTCGAGTTATTGTTTAACGGAGTAGCTATAAGAACAGCACTTCCATCTTTGTTTATCGTCAAAGTAAATTCACTCTTTTTCTTATGTTCGGTAACTTTGATTTTAATTGTCCATTTATTGTCTTTTTTTGGCAACACTTCATATTCAAACTTGTCGCTCATAAATATTAGAGGACCTCGCGGATCAGCCTCATAAGAAGATGGTTGTCTTCCACCAACTCCTTTATAAGAAAGATATGATTCTACAAAGTGTTGATCGCGATTGATTACAAAATAGTAATTTTGTTCTAATACTTTCTGATATCTTGCACCACCATGAGGAGGTGTTTCTTCTTCGACATAAAAAACAAGATCTAAAGCTTCGATCTTTTGTTCTATCGGAACATCTTTTCTGCCATCCAATTCCGTTCCTATCGTATTCCCTATCTTGCATGATGAGAATACAGACATAAATACAATGATGGATACGATATCATTGCTGTCCCATTAAAATCCAAAATAGTTCTTTTAAATATCTTGAATTTAGTTAGTTATATCTATTTTTTAGTCGCGACGATTTCAATTTAAGTATCTATGAAGAGAGGGGCAGATTTGCAGAGAAAAATGGTTTTCGAAATTTGATTACCGAATCTCGTTTTTCTTTGCCATAAATACTTTAAAACCAATCCGTTTTACTACCTTTGACAGTGAAATTCATTACCCGAAAAACAGGTAACGAATTGGTAACGGAAGTACTGCTTTAAGGTACTTTTTTTGACTTTTTACCATTCAGAAATATAAGGCAAATTAGAACCTTATTTCCTGACTAACAGTGTAATGGTATTAATTTTAATAATTTACTTTTATGTTGTACTTTTGCAGCAGAATAAAATAATAATTGACACCGCATTTTTGACCACAACAACAATCGTATTGACTTGACAAAAAATATCCAACGGGTTTGTTTTTGTTATCTCTTCTTCTCGAATATGCTGCCTTAACTGGCACGACCAAGAGATAGAGTTGGCTTTTTACTTGCTGAATGAAGATCGTATCAAGCAGCCTTCGGGCAAGATAGAATCGCTCTTCACCCTGCTTCGTATCCGCAAAGGAGCAAAAGCTCCCGATCTTGATCAAGGCACATTACTCAAGAAAAAGACTATCCTTGCCTTCTACGATTCAGGCTGTGGCAGTTGCACCTTACAAATGAGCAAGTTGGCAGAGAAATACGAGGACTTGAAGAAAAAGGGCTATGAAGTTGTGTCTGTTTCTGCCAATTCAGATAAGGGGATGTTTGAGAGCTATGCAACTAAACTTCCGTGGAAAGGAAAGTATTGCGACTTTGAAGGTTTTGCAGGAAAAGACTTCCGCAACTATGGCGTAATGATTTCATTACCCTTGAATCGTGTACAGAAGCTTCGGTAATATGAAAGAATGTAGGTATCTGAGTTTCCACATCATATAAAGTATGTACTTTAATACCTCCTTTTCTTTTACGGAACTTCGCCCACCAAAATACAGAAAGACATAAACTATAACAAAAGTGGTCGATGAGATGATATTCCTACCCTTCTTGTCTGACAACCTTGCCGTTGTCTATTTTGACAAAGATTTATTAATTTCTGCGATGTAGTCAAGAACCTCTTCGCGTCCGAGTTTATGCTCCGATGATGTATAAAATATCGGAGGAAGCTCTACCCACGTTTCCAATAGTTTATCAATATACTTATCTAAATTCTCTTTCAGACGAGATTTACTGAGTTTGTCTATCTTCGTGAAAATAATAGAGAACGGAATACCACATTCGCCTAACCAGTTGAGGAAATCCATATCTATTTTTTGTGGCTCGTGCCTGCAATCTAAAAGCAGAAACAACGAAGTCATTTCTTCGCGATTGAGAATATAGCTTTCGATAATTTTTCTTATCAATTCTCGCCCTTCTTTTCCGCGTTGGGCATAGCCATATCCTGGCAGATCGACCAAATACCATTCGTCATTAATCAAAAAATGATTGATCAGTTGGGTTTTCCCCGGTTTCGACGAGGTCATTGCCAACCCTTTATGGTTGGTCAACATATTGATTAGCGACGATTTCCCGACATTCGATCGCCCGATGAATGCATATTCGACTTTGCCATCGGTGGGGCATTTGCGGTAATCGGTATTACTGATTACAAATTCGGCTGTTTTGATGATCATTGCAGATGATGTATTATCCTTATTCTCGTTAAGACATGCAATCGAAAAAAGAGTTATTCTTTTTTCGTATTACAGGAACAAAACTACTACTTTTGGAGTTAAACACCAAAAGAGATATAATTATGGTAACTAAAAGTTCAGTTTCAAAGTTCTTTCGCCGATTTCTTATTGTTATCGGTTTAGGCTTATTGGTTTTCGGATACGTTTGGTTCTATGTTCCGTTCAGCGATGAAGGGGTAAAAGCCGGAGTACTGAACAATGTAAAACATAAGGGGATCATCTTTAAAACATACGAAGGAGAGTTGATACAATCCGGATTTCGACCGGGTCAACAAGGATTGCAATCCAATGAGTTTTCTTTCTCGGTGGAGAACGAAGATTTGGCGCGCAGGCTGATGAGGATGAGTGGACAACACGTCAAATTACATTACAAAGAATATTATGGCAAACTGCCTTGGAGAGGATATTCTCAATTTGTAGTAGACAGCATTTTCGAAGTCAGCCCCGTTGAAGTACAACCGGAAGAAGAATTACCCCCTGCGGTCAATATAGAGAGTATATGATACGAGATGTGCGCCTCTCCGATGCGAAATCTATTACGGAAATATACAATCATTACATTAACAATACGATTATAACCTTTGAAGACAAACCTATTGATGCGTCCGAGACTCAAAGACGAATAACAAAGGTGCACAAAAAAGGCTATCCCTATATTGTGCTCGAAGAGGATGGTGTGCTGATCGGATATGCCTATGTCGACAATTGGCGAGAGCGGGTAGCATATGATATCACACTGGAAACAAGCATATACCTCGAACATTCGTACATAGGGCGAGGAGCAGGAACAGCCTTGTACCGAGAATTAGTAAATAGATCACGAGAGATAGGCATTCATTCGTTGATAGGGGTAATCTCTCTCCCCAATGACGAGAGCCTTAAACTTCATAAAAAGACAGGATTCAAAAGGGTAGGAACATTCGAAAAGGTAGGCTTCACCGGCACCTTGTTCTTGTTTGGTGATTCTGTCAACACCTTGATTGATGTCGATTTCTGGCAATTGATACTGTGATCTTTTAGCCTTTACGATCTATAAATCCAACCTTCGTCTGAGGCTGGATATCGGGTACAGGATAGCCGAGATGCTCACAATATTTACCGTAAAGAACGTAACCACAACATCTCTCCATTCCACCTTTACCGGATAAGAGTCCACAACAAATGCACCGGGTGTTGCACCAAGCGACAATAGTCCGAAATGTTCTTGAGCAAGGCATATTATCAGTCCGAGAATGATTCCCAGTACAGCTCCTGTGAGAGAAATAATCAGTCCTTCGTTGAAAAATATACCGGATATGAAGTTCTTATTCGCGCCCATGCTACGCAGTATTCCTATGTCGTCCGTCTTCTCAAGAATCAGCAATGTAAGCGATCCCACAACGTTAAACACGGCTACGATAAGCACAAGAGTGAGGATGAGATAGACAACCGCTTTCTCGGTTTCTACCATTTTATAGATTTCGCGTTGTTGTTCAAAACGATCTTGAACCTCAAAATCGTCTCCAAGCAGAGCCTGTATCTTTGGCGCTACTATTTCGGACAATGCTCCCGACTTAAGTTTTATGTCTAACGATGTTACTTGATCTTCATAGTTCAGCAGTTCGCGAGCAAGGTCAATAGAGACAATCAGCAGGTTATCATCATATTTCTCCTGATTGATCGTAAATACGCCACTCAGAAATACCTCGCGGGAGACAAAAGCATTGGTCGGATTCGCCATGTTTATTTTTACGTCTCTTTTAGGGAGGTAGATGTACATCGGAGTGATGTATTTGGGTCGCACATTCAACTTGCGGGCAACTCCCCATCCCACAATGGCAAAGTCGAAATCCCCTTCGCGCAAGGCATATTCTCCGTCGATCAGCCAGTTGGCACTATCTACCATCTGCTTGTAGTCGGAAGAAACACCCTTGAGTAAAACAGCCTCCTGATTGTCGCCAAAAGCAAGCATCACATTTTCTTCGAGCGATTGAGAAATGAACTCTATATCAGACAAATTCTTTAATTCGTCGAATGCAGCTCCTGTGGGAGAGAACACCTTCCCTTTGGCGGGAATGATCTTCAACTCGGGATCCATCAAGCTGAAGGAAGAAGATGCGATGTATGTGAATCCATTGAATATAGATAGCAAAATGAGCATGGCTGCTGTGGCAACCAATATCCCACAGACTGATATGGAAGAGATCACATTGACTACATTATGCGATTTCTTCGAAAAAAGATACCTCTTCGCTATGTTGAAAGAAAGGCTCAAGGCTTTATTCTTCTTTTTTGTCCGAATTTAATAAACGATCTATGTTTTCGAGATAATCTAACGAATCGTCTAAGAAAAAATTTAGTTCGGGTATAACTCTCAGCTGCTTGCCAAGACGTTGTCCCAAATCGAAACGGAGAGCCTTGATGTTCGCCTTGATATTGGTCAGCAGCTCTTTGCCTCTCTCCGACGGAAATATGCTCAGATAAATCTTTGCATATCCCAGATCGGGGCTTACCCGCACCGAACTTACCGAGATCAGCACTCCACCCATTTGTTTGGTCTGGAGCAGAAATATCTCGCTCATTTCTTTCTGAATCAGTCGATTGATCTTTTGTTGTCTGGTTGAATCCATATATTGTTACTATGTATTTATGTTCACTAAAGGTAACAAAGGTAACACATTTTTAATTTGATGATAAGTTAATTTGAAAATATGCAAATACACTATTGTTTCATTCGACAACCGAAATCATTTTTTCATCGACAGTTGCACCCGCTTGCGAGATTGGTCGACAGACAAGACCTTCACCTCCACCTGTTGATGGATAGATACAATCTCGTTGGGGTCGGACACAAATCTGTCGGCAAGTTCAGAGATATGCACCAATCCGTTTTCTTTGATGCCTACATCGACAAAGCAGCCAAAGTTGGTAATATTGGTTACGATGCCGGGCAATATCATCCCTTCTTTCAGGTCTTCGATAGTACGTATATTGGCATCGAACTGAAACACTTTGATGTCGCTGCGTGGGTCGAGACCCGGTTTGTCGAGTTCGTCCATTATGTCGGTCAATGTCGGCATTCCCACTGCATCGTCTACATAATGGTTGAGGTCAATCGCTTTTTTCAGTTCCTTATTTGTTATCAATTCTTTTACCGAACTTTTGAGATCTTTAGCCATTTGCTCTACAATACGATAACTCTCGGGATGCACTGCCGAATTGTCGAGTGGATTATCGGCATCGGGTATCCGCAAGAATCCCGCCGACTGCTCGAATGCTTTTTCTCCCATGCGGGCAACTTTCATCAATTCTCTCCGCGAGGCAAATGCTCCGTTCTGACTGCGATAATCTACAATATTCTGTGCGAGCACAGGACCTAATCCCGAAATATATGTCAGCAAATGTTTGCTTGCCGTGTTCACATTTACACCTACAAGGTTGACACAGCTTTCCACCGTCTGATCGAGCGACCGTTTCAGCTTTGCCTGATCTACATCGTGCTGATATTGCCCCACACCTATCGATTTAGGGTCGATTTTCACCAATTCGGCAAGTGGGTCCATCAGGCGGCGACCGATAGACACAGCACCACGCACGGTAACGTCGTAGCTCGGAAATTCTTCTCGCCCTACTTTCGATGCCGAATAGATAGATGCCCCATTCTCGCTGACAACGAAAACTTTCACTTCTTTTTCGTATCGCAGATTGGTAATAAAACGTTCCGTTTCGCGGCTTGCTGTTCCATTGCCAATAGCTATGGCATCTATATTGTAAGTTGTAACCAGTTTTACAATTTTGTTCCCGGCTTTCACAAATTCGTTTTGCGGCGAATGAGGATAGATTGTCTCATTGTGCAACAGACCGCCTTCTGCATCGAGGCAAACGATCTTGCATCCGGTACGATAACCGGGGTCGATGCCCAGCACCCGTTTTTGCCCTAACGGGGGAGCAAGCAGCAATTGCCTTGCATTCTGCACAAATACGTTTATCGCCTCTTCGTCGGCTTTCTCCTTTGCTTGTGCAACGGATTCGGTCTCAATAGAGGGTTTCAGCAGGCGTTTGTACGAATCCTTGATCGCCGTTTTCAGATAAAGAGTTGTCTCATTATCCGATTTTATATATTGTTTCTCTATTCGTTCTATCGCAGAAGCTTCGTCGGGAGAAATGTCGATGCGTAGAATGCCTTCCTTCTCGCCACGCAGCAAGGCTAATAACCGATGCGATGAACAACGGTATAGTGGTTCGGCAAAATCGAAATAATCGCGAAATTTATCGCCTTCTTCCTCTTTTCCTTTTGCTACCTTAGACGTAATCACGGCATCTCGGCGAAAGATATTTCTTATCGTATTGCGGGTATATTCATTTTCGTTGATCCACTCGGCTATGATGTCGCATGCTCCGCTCAATGCTTCTTGCGTATCTTTCACGTCGCCTTTGACAAATGTGCATGCCTTTTCCTCAACATCTATATTATGCTGAGCCATTACCAGTTTTGCCAACCCTTCCAGTCCCTTCTTCCGTGCCATTTCGGCTCTGGTTTGTCGTTTCGGTTTGAAGGGGAGATAGATATCCTCGAGTTCGGTGCTGTTCCAGCAGCTTTCGATGCGTCCTTTCAGTTCATCGGTGAGCTTGTCTTGCTCTTCTATCACTTTCAGTATGGTCGTTTTGCGCTTTACCAGCTCGTTCAACTTGTCATACCACTCTTTGATGTCGCCGATCTGCACTTCGTCCAGCCCTCCTGTAACTTCTTTGCGATAGCGACTTATAAAAGGTATTGTAGCTCCGCTATCAAGCAGAGCTACAGTTTTTCCGACTTGCCCCTCCCTCACGTTGAGGGTAGTTGCAATTATATTATTGATTGTTTGAGACATTTTTTTATTCTATCGGACGGTCGTTTTCAAAATCATAAAACGTTTTTCTTTTCAGATCGGACAAGGATAGCTGATACTTCATATATGCGTCCAGATGGCTCTGATAAGTTGAGTTCAGCCGGTTTCTTTCTTGAGCAAATGTCTCACTGTTGATATCCCCTTCGGTGTAGCGGTCGAGCGTGATTTCAAAACTTTTCTCGGCGATAAGGACACTTTTTTCGAGTATCTGCAATCGTTTGAGGTTACTATTGATCTGAGCCACCAAGTCGCGCACACCAATTTCTATCTGCCGTTCGAGTTCTTCTTTATTATATTCTATTTTCTTCTTCTGAGCCTCAGCAGCACGAACTTTAGCTCTATTTTCGCCCCAATCCAAAACAGGAACACGAATAGTAAGTCCTACACCGAAATTAGACGGACGATCGCCAAAATCTGTATATGCATTACTTATCGATTTGGTAAAGTCTGTTCCTATTCCCTGATCTACACCGGCTTTTTCGACATAAGCACTAACACTTGCTTTGACCATGCCGTTTGCTTTTTGTTGCTTGATGCTAAGATTTTGAAGTTCGAGCTGAATTTCTTGTTCCCTTATCTCAAGCCTGTTCTTTAGAGCATGTTCAACTGCTTTGTTTACATCAACAAGAAATACTTTGTAATCGCCCAGATCGCTATTGAGTATAATACTGTCTTGAAGACTGATTCCTATTTCTTGCTTGAACGAGTTTATCGCCGAACTTTGATTCAGCACAGCCATTTCGTAAGAGTTCTGTGCCGATGCCAAATCGACCTCCATTTGCAATGCTTCTACTTCAGGTATAATTCCGGCAGCAAATTTCTTTTGCGATATTTCATACACCTCTTTTTGTCTATCAAGGTTTATTTTAGCAATCTCAGTACTTTTCTGCCCCGACAATAGGATGTAATATGCATTACTTACTTTGTATACTAAATCCAGATCTGACCTTTTCAGTGATTTTGTCGTCTGCTCATAGCTCAATTTTGCTCTTTTCAGCGACGATCTGATATTGTTATAACCATAGAAGGCATCGAGAGGTTGTTCCAGTCCTATTCGTGTTCTCACGTTAGATGAACGACGATTAGCGTCAAACTCTTTCAGATTGGAAACTCGATTGTTTATAAATATCTGTCCATCGGTAGGTAATGGCTGACTGATAGTTAACCCACCTGCATAGTTCAATTGTTTAACAGAGTAGTACGAAACACCCGATGTATCTTCCCTGCTACGAATCTCTTCCGAGAACTGAGGAGTTGTCAGGTCTAAGTCGATATGCGTTTTCAGTGCACTGGTCGCCGATTTGAGGTTAAACTCTGATATCTTGATATCTTGTTCGAGCCTCAACATCTCGAAACTTTGCTTTTTCGCAATATCAATACTTTTATCTAATGTAAGATTATGTATCTGCTGGGCTTGTGCCGAACAGAATACAAACAACAGTGCAGACGCTAAAAATATCTTTCTCATCTTATTATCGAGTGGTTTAAGGTTGTTGTACATTTTTAATATTAGGGTTCGCCTGATCGGAATAGATCAGTCCATCACGTATATATATATTGCGATGCGCATAATCGGCAATTTCCGATTCATGAGTAATAAGAATAATGGTATTACCCTCTTTATAAAGCTCTTCGAACAGGGTCATAATTTCTTTTCCTGTTTTGGTATCGAGGGCACCCGTAGGCTCATCTGCCAATAGTATGCCCGGCTTGGTAACCAGTGCCCGAGCGATGGCTACACGCTGGCGTTGCCCCCCACTCAGTTCGCTGGGTTTGTGGTGCATACGATCGGTAAGCCCGACACGCTCTAATGCCTCTAAAGCTCTTTCGCGTCGTTCTTGTGCTGTTTTGCCTGCATAGACAAGCGGAAGCTCTACATTTTGCAAAGCATTGAGACGAGGCAGGAGATTGAAATTCTGGAAGATGAATCCGATTTCCTTGTTTCGCATTATCGACAGTTCGTCATCGTTGAGTGTGCTCACATCTACGTCTTTGAACAAATAATTGCCTGTGGTAGGAGTGTCCAAACATCCGAGAATATTCATCAACGTCGATTTGCCCGACCCCGAAGGCCCCATGATGGATACGTATTCGTTTTTGCCTATCTTGAGATTGATGTCGTGCAATACAGGTATCTCCGTATCTCCTAACGAATAGCTTTTTGTAAGTTGTTTTATTTCGATTAGCATAATATCTGTTTTATTCGTAACGTATTGAGTCTACCGGTTTCAGATTTGCCGCATTTTTTGCCGGCAAGTATCCAAAGCTGATGCCGACAATAACCGAGAAGGCAAATGCAAGCAAGATAGAGTAAGGACGTATGTATGTGCTGACATCGGTGAACAGGCTGACCGACACCGAGAGGGTTACCCCCAGCAAGACTCCTATTAGTCCACCCGTTATACTGATGGCGACAGCCTCGGTTACAAACTGGCTCATAATATCGGCTTTGCGTGCACCTATCGACCGTCGTATACCAATCTCACGAGTTCGTTCCATAACGGTTGCAAGCATGATATTCATGATACCTATCCCCCCTACGACTAAGGATATGGCTGCAATCGCTCCTAAGAGGAAGTTGTATATCTGGCGTTCTTTTTCTTCTTGTTTCAGCAATTCGTAAGGAATGACAATGCTATAATCTTCATTGTTGAAATGATGTCTTTTCAGAATCTCATTTATCAGTTTAGAAGACTCAACCAATCGTCCCGAATTGTCGATCTGTATTGTGATCTGCTGTATCTGACTCGCTAACTGGTTTTGTGGTGGAAAGCGATTGAGAAACATCGACAACGGCACATAAACGTCAGTGTTCAGGTCTCTGGCTGCCAGTTCGCCAACAGTCTCAGTAAAGATAGCTTTCGACTCCAGCACTCCGATAACTGCGAGCCACTGGTCTTCTATCTTTATCATCTTGCCTATCGGGTCTTCGTTCAGAAATAGCGTTCCTGCAACTCCTGCTCCCAATACACAGGCTTTATACTTTTGGTTGTAGTGTTTTTCCGATATAAATTCGCCTTTCCCGATGTTATAGTTCATCATCTTGAGATACTCGGGACTAATGCCAATGACTGTCGATTTCACTGATTTGTCGGTGTACTTAACTTCCGTACTTGTTTCGGCTTGGCAAGCAACACGGTCGACCCCCGGCACTATTTCTTTTATCGCTGCGCCATCTTGTATAGACAAACCCTGCGAAAATTTCGCTCTTACTTCTTCGAGTTCGGCATCCGACATTGTCTTTTCGCGAACGATAATATTGTTTACCCCCAAGTCTTGATATTTAGCTATGGCTTCACGTTTTGCCCCTTCCCCTATCGAAAGCATTGCAATCACGGATGCCACACCGAATATTATCCCCAACATGGTGAGGAATGACCGAAACTTGTGATCGGCTAAGCCTCTGATTGCTAAACGTACGTTTTCTTCAAACTGCATGGTTCAATTAATTTTGTAAAAATTCGCAACTCACGGTCATCCCCGGTTTGAGGCGTTCGTCCGCTTTTAATAACTTCACTTCAACATCAAATACTTTCTGACGTGGATTATTGTAATCTTTCGGATGGCAAAGTTTACCAACATAAGTAATTTCGCCGTCAAAGATGACCTTAGGAAGAGCATCTAAACGAACAGCAACTTTTTGTCCCTTTTTGATTTTTAGGAAGTCGTTTTCGTTAATGAATGTACCCACTTTCATGTACTTCAACTCGGGAACGTTACCCAAAACACTACCGGCATATACCTCATCACTGACTTTGAGCATTGTGTTATCCCACTCTTTGCGCCCAACCTGAAAGACCCCGGCAATGGGAGTGCGAATGGTGAATCGAGGAACAAGACTTTTGGAATATTCGATATTGTCTTCGATCTGACGGACTGATATACGCTGTACCTTGAGACTGTTTTCGCTGATAATTTTACTCAGTTCAAACTTTCTTTTTTCTTTTGCCAAACGAATCTCAGCCTGTTTCAGTTCCATCGCTTTTATCTTCTGAGTTCGCTCGGTTTCGAAACGCGATGCTTCTACTTCTATTTTTTTCATGTCGAAGGACGCAATCTCGCTTTGGATTCTCGACTCAAAATCGTTGATGCTGATATCTTCGTTGATAATCATCTTTTCCAAA
>CALNCC010000017.1 GCA_937875275.1 uncultured Dysgonomonas sp.
GTGTTAGTTGTTTAGCGATTACTAATTTAACACTTTCCTTTTGTTTTAACAATTTAAATTAGTATAGACGACTTCATTATTATCTCAATCAATATTCATTAAATTAAAAATAAATTCTATTCTATTAGTCGTTTTGTGCTCTTTACATACAGAATACCAAAACTTGTCATTTTGTAAGGTTAGTTCTATATCATCCCATTCTGAAGCTATTTCAGATTGACGTTGTTTTCTCCTTTTGTCTTCTGAATCAAAGTTAGAGCTATTGAGAAATAAAGCTTTAAGATAATGTAATATTAGCACACTATATCTGATTCGGATCAAATTATCGAATTATTTTTCGATAATACATCACATTCACATATCTTTGCCATTATCTGAAAATAGAATCTCATTATAACAATTAATATCTGAAAAAAAAATCATGAAGAAAAACCTATTATTAACATTGTTATTCGTTGTGCCTTGCCTGATGGCAACTGCGCAAAAAACAACAACTCTGAAATCCCCGAACGGGAAGTTGAGCGTTTCTGTAACCCTATCCGACAAGATATATTATTCCATATCGGACGGAGAGGACATTTTGTTGAACGACTGTTCCCTGTCGTTAGACTTAGGGACGGAAATTTTAGGACAAAACCCTAAATTGTCGGGCAAGAAAGAAACGGCTCATTCGTCGGAAATAGCTCCGGTGATTCCGCTGAAATTTGCGAAAATAGAAAACAAGTACAATCAACTACGTCTTAATTTTAAAGGAAATTATGCAGTAGAATTTCGAGCCTATGACGAAGGTGTCGCATATCGTTTCGTAACCAACAAGAAAGGCGAAATAGAGGTGATGGGTGAAGAGGTTTCAGTTAATTTTCCTCAACCATATTTTGCTCATCTGCAAGAAACCAACAATTTTGAAACATGCTATGAAGGTTATTACAGCCACAAAGAGACCAGCGACTGGAAAGCCGATGGCGACATGGCTTCGCTGCCAATTTTGTTAGACACAAAGAAAGGGAGCAAGATACTTATCGCAGAATCCAACTTGTTCGATTATCCGTGCCTGTTGTTCAACAGTACCGGAAATAACGGTATGAAATCTACATTCTCGAAATATCCGCTTGAACTGAAACAACGTGGTGACCGCCACCACGATTTTGTAAAAAGAGCCGACTATATAGCTAAAACTAAGGGACAGAGAGATTTTCCTTGGCGCTACTTCCTTGTGGCGAAGGATGATGCCGACCTGATAACAAATACGATGACTGTAAAGCTTGCTCCTGAGAGTGTTATCGCCGACCCATCGTGGATCAAACCCGGACAAGTGAGCTGGGAGTGGTGGAACGATGCTTCGCCTTACGGACCTGATGTGAATTTTGTTTCGGGATACAATCTTGATACATATAAATACTATATTGATTTTGCTTCCAAATTTGGCATCCCATACATTATTATGGACGAAGGATGGGCTAAAACGACACAAGACCCATACACTCCAAATCCGAAAGTAGATGTACACGAATTGATCCGCTACGGTAAAGAAAAGAATGTAGGCATTGTATTGTGGCTTACTTGGCTTGCCGTAGAAAACAATCTTGATAAGATATTCGAAACATTCAACGAATGGGGCGTAAAAGGTGTGAAGATCGACTTTATGGACAGAACAGACCAATGGATGGTAAACTACTATGAGCGTGTAGCAGAGAAGGCTGCTGCAAGCAAAATACTTGTCGACTTCCACGGGTCATTTGTTCCTGCGGGACTCGAATGCAAATATCCGAATGTGCTTTCTTATGAAGGAGTGCGCGGATTGGAGCAAATGGGCGGATGTCAGCCAAGCAACACTATCTATCAACCATTTATGCGCAACTCGGTAGGACCTATGGACTTCACACCGGGAGCAATGATAAATATGCAGCCGAATGTATATTGCGGCAATCGTCCAAACTCGGCAAGCGTGGGAACGAGAGCATATCAGATGGCATTGTTTGTTGTTATGGAAAGCGGATTACAGATGCTTTGCGACAACCCTACCATGTATTACCGAAATGAAGAGTGTACCGAATTTATCACGAAAGTACCTGTAACATGGGACGAGACAAAGGTTTTGTCTGCTAACGTTGGAGAAGCGGTTGCTATCGCTAAGCGCAAAGGGGATAAATGGTATATAGGAGCTATAACGAATGACAAAGGACGTGAAGTGACTATTGATCTCGGTTTCCTTGCCGATGGCAAATCGTATAAGATGACAAACTTCGAAGATGGAATAAATGCCGGACGTCAGGCGATGGATTACAGAAAGAAAACATCACAAGTGAAAAAAGGGGATAATTTGACAATCAAGATGGCTCGCAATGGAGGTTGGGCTGCAATTATAGAATAATTGTTAAATAAAGGATATATGGCAGGCGGTATTTATACCGCCTGTTTTCATATAAAAAAGATTAGTTTATATTTGTATTTCAATTATATAAATCGCTTTTCTTATTAACCCACAATAACAATTTTAATTGACAATGAAGTTAAAAAAACAAATCCAACCCAGTTTGCTTCTGTTTGCACTGATGGCAGGTTCATTCTTGTTGTTTGCCGGCTGTTGCAACGAATCGAAGAAAGAGCCGGTAGACTATGTGAATCCGTATATCGGCAACATCAGCCACCTGCTGGTACCGACCTACCCTACGGTGCATCTGCCAAACAGCTTAGTACGTGTATATCCCGAAAGAGAAAACTTCACGTCGAACCGAATAGATGGGCTGCCTCTTATCGTTACCAGCCACAGAGGAAGTTCGGCTTTCACTTTGAGCCCTTATCAGGGGGACATCTCTAAAGTGGCAAGCTCGGTACATTACGGATACGACAATGAGGTTACCAAACCTTATTTTTACAGTGTAGATTTAGACGATTATGGCATTCATGTCGAATATGCGCCGTCTCATCAATCAGGTATATATCAATTAGATTTCAGTCAAACTGAAACTCCATACCTTATCCTGCGCACGAAGAGAGGTGAATTGTCAACAGACAGAAACACGATCAGCGGATTTCAGGAATTAGGGAACAGAACGCGAGTGTATGTGTATATAGAAACCGATGTAGAACCTGTAAAAACCGGATCGCACAGAGATGGAACTATCGGCGATGACAAAACCACTAAGGGCGGGAATGCCTATTTCATCTCGGAATACCCTGCCGGAACAAAGACAATCAACGTTCGTTATGGTGTGTCGATAATCAGTGTAGAACAGGCAGAAAAAAACCTAAGACGTGAAATAGCCGACTATTCGGTGAAGAACGTAGCAGAAACAGGACGCAAGATATGGAACCAAACCTTAGGTAAGATTAAGGTTGAAGGAGACGACGATACAGCAAAAACAATTTTCTATACATCGCTATACCGCACCTATGAGCGCATGGTGTGTTTGTCGGAAGACGGCAAATATTTCAGTGCATACGATGGCAAAGTGCATGAAGACGGAGGTCGCCCGTTCTATGTTGACGACTGGATTTGGGACACTTACCGTGCAACACACCCGTTGCGAGTAATCATCGAGCCCGAAATGGAAGGCGATATGGTAAATTCGTTTCTGACAATGGCTTCGCAAATGCAGAACCAGTGGATGCCTACATTCCCTGAGCTTAATGGTGACAGTCGCCGCATGAACTCCAATCATGGCGTTGCAACAGTAGCTGACGCGTACGTCAAAGGGTTAAAGACTTTCGATCTCGAAAAAGCATACGAATATTGTAAAGCCGGAATCACAGAGAAAACACTTTCTCCGTGGTCATCAAAACCGTCAGGCGTTATCGATCAGTTCTATAAAGACAACGGCTATTTCCCAAGTCTTGCGACAGGCGAAGAAGAAACCGTCCCGGAAGTACATGGATGGGAGAAACGCCAGCCAATTGCCGTAACATTGGGTACAGTATATGACGAATGGTGCTTGGGACAAATAGCGAATGAATTGGGTAAAAAAGACGAAGCTGATTATTTCTTGAAGAGAGGACTTAATTACCGTACAGTTTTCAATCCGGAAACCAAATTCTTCCACCCTAAGGATGGCAAAGGAGAGTTTGTACAACCATTCGATTACCGTTTCTCAGGAGGATTGGGAGCACGTAATGCCTACTCAGAAAACAACGGATGGGTGTATCGCTGGGATGTGCCTCATAATGTTGCCGACCTTATCAACCTGATGGGAGGCAAGAAAGAATTTGTAAACGAATTGGAGAGAATGTATAACGAAGGATTGGGTAAGAGCCGATACGATTTCTATTCGCAACTGCCCGACCATACAGGCAATGTAGGTCAATTCTCTATGGGGAACGAACCGTCATTGCACATTCCATATCTGTACAATTATGCCGGAGAACCTTGGCGTACACAGAAACGCATCCGCACATTACTCTCTCAATGGTTCAGAGATGACCTGATGGGAATACCGGGCGATGAAGACGGAGGTGGCATGACTGCCTTTGTGGTATTCTCTCAATTAGGATTCTATCCTGTTACACCGGGATTGCCGATGTATGTAATCGGAAGCCCTATGTTTAAGTCAGCCAAATTGGATATCGGTAGCGGAAAAACGTTTGAAATCGTTTGTTCAAACTATTCGACTGACAACAAGTTCATCCAATCGGCGAAGCTGAACGGCAAAGAATGGAACAAGTCGTGGTTCTCGCACGAAGACCTGATGAAGGGCGGAAAACTGGAACTCGTGATGGGACATCTGCCTAACAAGGCATGGGCTGCAAGTGATGATGCTCTGCCACCATCATATCAGATGCCGACAAATAACTAAGATATCGACTTGAAAATATATGCGAGGGGTTGAGCTATAATAGTTCGACCCCTTTTTGTTATACAAAATTATCGAGAATAGTCTTTTGTGCACATTAAAGGAGGAGAATAGGACACTCGTTTTATATCTTAATGTCGATCTTTGTAATTGAGGTACCTTAGCACACAACGATGAGGTAGAATGTTACATTAAATGAAGATTCGCTATGATGGAAACAACTATTGGACTAAATGCAGGCAATATAATTGCATTACTGTCGCAGGGAGGCAAGCTCTCTCTGAGGGAATTAGGGGAAAAGACAAATTGTAAAGATTCTGTCATTTTCATTTCAATCGGATGGCTATTCAGAGAAAATAAAATCTCGATTACTGAAGACGAAGACAGGCTGTTTTTCGAACTCAGGCATCCGGAAAATATATGGTATTAGCTTAAGAGAACTTGTTTAAACCATTACCGACTATTCGGTTCACTGGCAGCTCCCTAAAAGGAGCTGTTTGTGTTTATATAAGGTGCTCTTAGACAACCTCTTTTTAACGCGAAATCAAAATATATGTAAATCCGTAAAGCGAATAACTATTGTTTTGTATATTTGCTTGTTTAAAGCTCCTTTGTTACACGAGGAGGAGAATTTGATTTTCTTCGAGAATTATGAATAAACTAAGCGAAATATCAGTTTTAAATAAAGTAAATATTCCTTCCGACCTGAGAGACTTGAGTATTGAGCAGCTGACTACACTCTGCTCCGACTTGCGCCGTTTCATAATAGATGAGCTATGCGAAAACCCGGGGCACTTCGGATCGAGCTTAGGAACAGTAGAACTAACCGTTGCTTTACATTACGTTTTCAACACGCCGTATGATCGTTTAGTATGGGATGTTGGACATCAGGCATATAGCCACAAAATACTGACCGGCAGAAAAGAACGTTTTCATACCAACCGCCAGTTTGGAGGACTTTCGGGATTCCCCAATCCCGAGGAAAGTGAATATGACTCTTTCATCGCAGGACATGCCTCCAATTCCATTTCGGCAGCATTAGGTATGGCTGTTGCAGCTAACATAAAGAAAGAAAATCGTCATGTGGTAGCCATCATCGGAGACGGCTCCATGACCGGGGGGCTTGCCTTCGAAGGATTGAATAATGCCAGCAGCCAGCCAAACGACATGCTCATCATACTGAATGACAACGATATGGCTATCGACAACAATGTCGGCGGGCTTCGCGATTATTTGGTGAAGATGACAACATCGGCTGCTTACAACAGAGTGAGGAACGATGTTTATCAGAAATTCAAGAGAGGCAACCTGATCTCTGACAAAGGGAAGAATCTTATCCTGCGTTTCAATAACAGCCTAAAATCGTTGCTTACCAAGCAGCAAAATATATTTGAAGGTTTCAATATACGGTATTTCGGTCCTACGGATGGTCATAACCTTGAAGAACTGATTCGTATTCTTCAGAATATAAAAGACATGAAAGGCCCTAAGATCTTACATCTGCATACGATAAAAGGCAAAGGCTACAAACCTGCCGAGTTGTCGGCTACGGAGTGGCATGCACCGGGCAAGTTTAACAAAGACACCGGCGAACGCATTAAAATATCGAGAAAAGATCAACCTCAACTATATCAGGATGTTTTCGGACATACACTCGTAGAGCTTGCAGAAAAAGATCAACGCATTATCGGGGTTACTCCCGCAATGCCCAGCGGCTGCTCTATGACCTACATGATGAAGGATTTTCCCGACAGAGCCTTCGATGTCGGCATCGCAGAAGCACATTCTGTAACATTCTCTGCCGGTATGGCAAAAGAAGGACTTATCCCTTTCTGTAACATATATTCGTCATTTATGCAGCGAGCATACGATCAGGTCATCCACGATGTTGCATTGCAACGCCTGCACACGATTCTTTGCCTCGATCGTGCAGGGCTTGTCGGAGAAGACGGCCCCACACATCACGGCGAATTTGACTTTGCCTATATGCGCTGCATCCCCAATCTCACCATAGCGTCTCCTTATGATGAGCATTATCTGAGACATCTCATGTATACCGCAACTTACGGAAACGACGGGCCTTTTGTCATTCGTTATCCGCGCGGACAAGGAGAATTGCGCGACTGGGAAATAGAAATGAAAATCCTCGAAATAGGGAAAGGACGAAAGCTGAAAGAGGGTAAAGACCTGGCAGTTTTGTCAATTGGCCCTATCGGCAATGCCGCTGCCGCTGCCGTAGAAATCGCTGAAAAAGAAGGATTCTCGATCGCCCATTACGATATGATATTTTTGAAACCAATCGACGGAGACTTGCTGAAAGAAGTTGCCGACAACTTTACGAATGTGATGACTATCGAAAACGGTGTGATAAAAGGGGGGCTTGGCTCGGCGGTATTAGAATATTTCTCAGAAAACAAATGCGACAACATACATGTTACACGTGTTGGCATCGAAGATGAATTTGTAACACACGGATCTATCAAGATGTTGAATAAATTGTGTAAATTAGATGCCGAAGGGTTGAGCGAAAGAATGCTGCAAGTCTTGAGCAAGTAGATTTTGTAATCATATAAAGGTCATCAGATGAAGGTTGTCATAGCTGGAGCCGGAGCAGTGGGAACACATTTGGCTCGATTGTTGTCCATCGAGAATCAGGACGTTATACTTATCGATCCCGATAAGGAGAAGCTAAACTTTGCCCGGAACAATCTTGAGATGATCACAATGGTTGGCTCTGCCACATCGTTGTACGATCTGACCGAGATTGGCATTAACAAAACCGATCTTTTCATTGCTGTAACACCGGAAGAATCCGTTAATACTACGGCTTGCATGTTAGCCTCCAATATGGGTGCAAAGCGAACCTTTGCCCGTATCGACAACTTCGAGTACCTGCTTCCCAAAAATAAGGAGTTCTTCGAGAACTTAGGAGTTCACTTTATGGTGTACCCCGAAATGCTGGCAGCGAAAGAAATTGTAACCGACATCAAGCACCCCTGGGCACGCCTTTGGGTAGAGCTGTGCAATGGCAGTATAATACTTGTCGGAGTAAAGATAAGAGCCAATGCCCCCATTGTAGACAAACATTTGCATGAATTGGGAAGCGAGCTCAAGAAATATCATATTGTAGCTATAAAGCGAAACAATACGACAATCATTCCCCGAGGAAATCACAGAATAGAAAACGGAGATATTGTATTTTTTACCGTAACGAAAGAACTTGTAAACGAGATCCCCGTTGCGGCAGGAAAAGAAATATTCGAAATAAAACATATCATGATAATGGGAGGAAGCCGCATTGCCTTGAGAACGTGCGAATACCTGCCCGACAGCATGAAGATAAAACTATTGGAGTCAGACAAAGAGAAGGCCGAAAAACTTATCGAAAAGGTTCAGAGCAATGTTACCGTCTACCATGACGATGGGCGCAATGCCGATTCTCTCGTTCAGGAGGGAATAAACGATGTCGATGCTTTTATCGCCGTTACCGGAAATTCGGAAGCTAACATACTCGCGTGCCTTGCCGCAAAACGATTTGGCGTATACAAAACGATTGCCGAAGTAGAGAACATGGATTACATCTCGATGGCTGAAAATTTAGATATTGGCAACATCATCAATAAGAAGCAGATAACGGTAAACAACATATACCGTTTCTTGCTGAATGCCGACGTGTCGAACGTTAAATCTCTTACCGTTGCCAATGCCGATGTAGCAGAAATCATAGCACGCCCCAATTCGCGGATAACGAAGAAGGAAATAAAGAAAATAACCTTTCCGCCCAATGTTACATTAGGAGGGCTCATCCGCAACGGACAAGCGATGATGATAGAAGGAAACACAATCATAGAACCTTACGATCATGTAATTGTTTTCTGTGTAGAAGGTGCACTGAAAGAGGCAGAAAAATTATTCAATTAGAAACAAGTAAATCGGGGGGGCTTGCTCTCCTTATACTTTTATGGTCAAATTCAACTTCAGATTTATATTCAAAACAATCGGATTCTTGTTGATTATAGAATCCCTGTTTATGATGATGGCCACATTAGTATCCTTCTATTCGCATGAAATGGCGGGAGACGCCATGCTCATCAGTTCGGCACTCACTCTTTTCTTTGGCATCTTTTTCCGATTGGCAGGAACTGATGATTACGAGAAGCCGATCAGCAAAAGAGAAAGCTTTCTGAGTGTTACATTAGCCTCGATAGTGATGTCGGCATTCGGCATGCTACCCTATTATATAAGTGGCTATATTCCCAATGTGTGCGATGCGTATTTCGAAACCATATCGGGGTTCACATCCACCGGATCATCTATTCTCTCCGACATCGAAGCCCTGCCTCGTGGGTTATTGTTCTGGCGCAGCATCACCCAGTGGATCGGGGGGATCGGGATAATAGTTTTCGCCCTTACTGTACTACCTATGGTCGGCGGCAACGCCTCGGCGCTCTACGACGCCGAAGCAACCGGCATAATGCGAGAACGTTTTCGCCCTCGTGTATCACAGATATCCAAGCGCCTTTGGACTACATACATCGTCGTTACGGTCATTGTTATCTTCCTGCTATGGCTTGGTCCCATGACCCTCTTCGATTCGGTATGCCATGCGCTCACGACAATATCGACAGGCGGGTTTTCGACAAAACAGGATAGCATTGCCTATTGGGATTCGGCTTATGTTGAGTATGTTTTAACAATATTCATGTTCATTGGAGGAACGAACTTTGCATTAGTTTTTTATTTGTTTAAAGGGATGCCCCAAAAACTGCTGAAAGATGAAGAGTTCAGGTGGTATGTTGTGATCTGCATCGTAATGGTTGTAATAATTGCAACAAGCCTATTCACCTCCGGCAAATCGGCAGGAATAGAACCGACAATACGAACCTCTCTGTTTCATGTAGTATCTGTTATCACCACGACCGGCTTTACTACGACGAGTTATATCTCGTGGGGGGCTTTCTATGTTTTTCTCTTCTGCCTGCTTATGTTGTTCTGTGCGAGTGCCGGGTCAACATCAGGAGGGATAAAGATTGTACGCATCATCGTTCTGTTTAAGAATGCGATCAACGAGTTTCGAAGACAGGTGCAACCTAATGCCATACTCCCCGTTCGCCTCAATGGGCAGGTAATTCCTATCGATGTGGTAACGAAAATACTGGCATTTATATTTCTCTATTTGGGTATCCTTGTTGTCAGCTTCATCGTCTTGTCGTCGATGGGAATGGGCTTTGAGGAATCTATCGGAGCCGCCATTTCGTGTTTAGGAAACACAGGGTCGGGCTTAGGGGTTAATGGCGCAAATGGGCACTTTGCCGATATCTCGGAACCGGCTAAGTGGTATCTGTGTTTTCTGATGCTGACCGGCCGTCTTGAACTGTTTACCGTTCTATCTCTATTTATGCCTGCTTTCTGGAGAAAATAAGAATGTGCCGAAGGCGAGGAGCTGATAAAATGAAACTCAAGAGTCTTTCCAACTGCAAGTGAGATTGTCTATGAGGTCGATAATAAAAATTCTTCCAAACGCCCCCGTTTTATTGAGGGAATTTGAAAGAATTTTTTTTTATGGGTTCACTCTTTCTTCAAAGATAACCAAAAACAGGATCAATTACAAAGTCCTGATCTTCATATTTTTGAACCAAATTAACGACTCTCCGTGTTTGCCTTGTAGTCCGATATAACCCTTTGTTGGTATTTCGGCAAATGGTTTTGGCAACCATCCCGGGATATCCGATCCGTCAGGATTTTTCTTACCCGATGTCCACAAAGTCATATCCATTTCAGTAACTTTCTTGCCATTCAGCGTTACAGTAATGTTACGTCCTTGACACTTGACATTCATCTTATTCCATTGTCCCGGTTTTTTCACCACCT
>CALNCC010000018.1 GCA_937875275.1 uncultured Dysgonomonas sp.
AGGGAGAGTTTTCCCGAACCATAAATGAAGTCATTTCATCTATGCTCAATGGGATATTATCACAGAACAATTCGACATACTTGGGAACTCCACCAGTGAAAGAATAAAGAGCGAGTAAATCATCATTCGTATAATTGGGATTGTAGTCTTGCATAATACCTTTCAGCGTGGTCAAATCAAATGCCGAAAGTTTGATGATATTATCCGCTCTACCAAATAGAGGCTCTTTTTTGTTTTGGAATATTTTCTGCATCAACGAATAGACAGAACCTGACACAATCAAATTCATATTGGATTTCTTTCGGTAAGTGTCCCAAATGTTTTGCATATCGCTATATACCGATTCATTAATGTTATAGAACTCTTGAAATTCGTCAATAATCAAATTGAATGGTTTGTGCGAAGCCAACTCCATTAGATATTGGAACAACGACCGAAAGGTGCGTATTTCCGCAGGTACAAATGTATCTAACGACTGACTAATAATCGGAATAAATTCAGAACAAAGTGTTGCTTCGCCTTTGCGACCGACAAACAAATAGACAGTCGGCAAATCTTCAACCGACTTCATGATAAGGCTTGTTTTCCCGATTCTTCTTCTGCCAGTTACTACTGTCAAACGAGAATGATCACTGAACGATAAATTCTGTATCCGTTTCAGTTCTGCTAACTCACTTGTTCTATTATAAAACTTCATATTCTTTTCAATTACGCCCGTTACAGTTACGGAGGTAACAAAGATATGCAAAAGAATTAATGTATGCAATTAATCTAAATATTAGGATAATATGAATTCTCCCAAGTATTGAATTTCTATATCATGAACTAAGACTAATCAAATATTTAAATTAGAATTATCTGTAAAAATGTCATACCTTGTCAGTCATATCTTGCCATAATCCCTCGAATTTGTTGAGGATTAAACTTTGGCATATCTATTGTTTGTATAACTTTGAGATTCAAATTATTGTTTAATTAAAACAAGGAAAAGTTATGGGAATCAAACCTGGACCTAAAAGGATTGCAAAAACGACAGGGAAGCCAGATAGACGCCAAAGGGATAATAAAGACATCCCAGGCAACACGCCTTCTCTTAAGCCCCACAAACACAAAAAGGGTGATTGAAAACATAGGGCTATTTTTAGTTTGGAAATAGCCCTATATTTATGATTCTTCACTACCTTTGTAAAAATAATCATGCAAATAGCGAGCAGAACGATGAAAAATAATCGTGTGCTAAATCGTGTGGGATTCCCAATTTAATAAATCATAAAAAGTTGGTTGTCAGTATAGTTATAGTAATAGTTCTCTTTCTGGTGGAGTTTCTATAGATAATATTTTTGCATTTATTGTTTTCACTGAAAATATTCGCTAATAATAATAGATTAATTCTTTATTTTCCTACCTTTGTTCTATCACTTAAAGAGGAGAAATTCTCTTAAAAATACACTCTAAAAATGGAGTGAGTAACGAGTGAGTAGAATATAAACTTCATGGTTAAAATACTGACAGTATACGGTTTAGACAGGACAACTAAAATCCGTCAACGAACTGAATGAGGCATTAGGCGATGCCGAAAGCTCTGCCAACGAGGCGCGGAAAGAAGCCGAAACACTGCGCCGCAAGACGCCATCGGTGCATCCGGCAATGCAACGCAGCAATGCCGAAAAGGGCAATCGTGCACTGACAACCGCTCAACGCATGGCGGTAGCTCTGAACCAATCGCTGAAAAGCAAACAATAAAATTTTTAAGTAACAACTTTTTTTTAACACATAACAAAAACAATTATGGCAAACATGTATAACATTACTCCGCTAAGCTATCAGCCATCCTCAAACATGGACTGGTTTACGCAAGCTATCTTTGGCGGAAAGCTGATAGAAAAAGGAAGAATAACTCCTGTCATCGGCATCAAAGAAAGCACAATGCTCAACTTGATCGACTTGTCGGGAAACATCCTTCAAGCCGACTCGCGCGACTGTGCGTGGACTCCCGATCAGATCACTCGATTGAGCGAAAAGGAACTGAAAGTAAAAACCTACAAAATCAACCTCGAACAGTGTCTCGACGATCTTGAGCGCAAGCGTACGGCTTGGATGCTGAGTCCGGGTGCACGCAACGGCGAATTGCCCGAGTCGCTCGAAGAGGCTACAATGGCTCTTTTGGCAAACGAGTTGAGCAAAGAGATCGAAGAAAAAATATTCAACGGCGACAGTGCCAACGGCGACGATTTCGACGGAGCCATCAAGGTGTTGAAAGCAAGTGCCGACGCCATCAAAGCGAAAGGTGTGGCGCTGACAAAAGCAAACATCCTCGACGAAGTAGAGAAAGCATTTGCATTGCTGCCCGACGATGTGGTGGGCAAGGGAATCGAAGAAGATTCGTTGAGCGTGTACGTTTCTTACGCTACGTTTATGAAGATAAAAGTTGCTTTGGCAGCCGTTTACAATGCAAACGTGGTAGTAAACCCAAGCTTTACGGTAGAGGGCGAAGTGGTAAAATATCTTGGCGCAGAGGTAGTGCCGGTACGTGGATTGGCTGACAACGACATGGTGCTCGCCGACACGAAAAATATGCTGTTGGGAACAGACCTTTTGTCTGATCTCGAAGACATCCGCATCGGACAATTTGCGGCTCCTAACGACAACAAAATATTTATCGACGGACGTTTGCGTCTTGGCTTCTCCATCCCTTTCGAAGACGAAGTGGTGTATTATAGCCCAAGCAATCCGTAAAGGAAACAATATGCAAATGGGTTGATGTGCTAATATGTTGATTTGCTAATAATCTCATTAACTTATTATCTCATTTTCTCATTAACCCATTAACTTATTATCTCATTTGCACATTAACTCATTAACTCATTATTTCATTTAACAACTTAACAAATTAATATTATGGCAGGATGTAAATTAACATCGAATATAAAGAAAGACTATTGCGGCTATGCGGTTGCGGGTGTGAAATCGGTATATCTGATCAACCACGACTCTGACGCAAAATACACTTTCGGAACGGGCGATAAGACGAAAGAAATCGCAACAATAGAAATGGCTGAGGATGCGAAAGCATACAAGGTAGAGTTTATCAAGAATACGGCGTCATTCTCCGACGAGCTTGCCGAGAATGGCAACGGGGGCAAATACCGCACACACACCGTAAACTTCAACATCGACCAGTACGACTACAATTTGCTCAACGAGGGCGATGCGCTGAGCCTTGGCAAGTACACGGCAGTGATCGTCGACAAATCGGGACGCGCAGTAGTATTGGGTCGCCTCAACGGGCTGAGTGCCACAGCATTCAACTACGCATCGGGTGCTGCCGAGTCAGACGCTATCGGCTGGACGGTAACGATGGCGGGCACGGAAACCGAAATGGGTCCTTTGCTCGAAAGCGAAGCTGTGATCAAGGATCTTGTTGCTCCCGACGCGGTGGTAACGCCTTAACAGACAGAACTTATTTACTCACGTAATCTCACCCCATCTACATGTTTTGTAGGTGGGGTTATTGTTTTCTTGCATTTGAGAAACATTACGGGCTACTTACTATTTCAACAGCCCTCTCCAGCAGTTCGTCCCTACCGGCTTTTATGCCTGATATTGTGGGAGATATCTCTTCGTCGATCCTAACTCCGACACGCTGCATGCAAGTCCCGTCGGGATAATACATTCCCAGCCCCGTCATAGACGTTTGCAGCCCTCCCGGAAGGGGGAATGAAAATACCGTCCCATTTGCTCCGGCAGTTGTGTTCCCTATTATGGTAACCCGTGGCGCATGATAATAGAAAAATGTGTGGTCTTCTGCTTGGCTTTGTGTATTTTCATTTACGATTACCACAACTCGATGAGGATAGCTGCCAATTTCGCTGTTTGGCAGAGAATATTCTGCATCAATCAAGAAATAGCCGGGCATGGAAACACGTCCCGTGCTCTGCCGACAATAATACCATGCGTTCTTCATCAAATAGGGAGCGATGCTGAATGCGTTGTAATCGGATGGATAGCAGCGCAGATCAATAATCAATCCTTTTGTATTGGACATAATTCGAGCAATCTCACTCACTCGCTCTTCCGACTTGCAATTTCCGGCAAAAATATAGCCAATAGAATCTCTAATTATGTTGTATCCTTTTTCGTCGGGTTCGAGTCCGTAATAATTAGATCTGTTGAGATGTTCGGCATCGTATGTTTGCATTGTTCGGTCTACAATTTTCCCATTCTGGAGTAAAGAGACGACAGATGAACTGTCGTTTGTGCGCAAAATTACCATTGCCATATTTCTCAGCTTCCCCCCATAATTCGACGCCGGAGTATATGGCAATAGTCGTTCAACAATTGCCTCCACCTTTTCTCCATTTATTGCTGCAATGACATCCCCCACCGAGATACTGTTTTCAACACCAACCGAATCGTTCGAAAATGATGTTACAATCAGTTTATCTTCGACAAACTTCACCTCGAAAGGGAGTCTGCGTTGCCCATAGATTTCATAAGCCATCGCCTTGTCGGCATATTTGATTCCGCCGTGCGAATCGTCTATTTTGGCACAAAGTTTCAAACAAGCGAGCGAGTATTGTTTTTGATTTTCGGCACAAACAAATTCGGGCAACATTTCGGGCAAAACATCCGACCACTTTGTATCGCACAGCTCACGGTAAGGAAAAAGATAGTTGCCCACGTTCCAGTATCTGAACAATGCCAAAAGCCGATACGACAGCTCCGGGAATGCCATATCTTCATAAGCAGGCTCGTTGGTAATTGTTACCAGCGGTTCGTTCGCCCCTCGGTCAAAGTTTAATTTCACATAGTGGTTTTCAATAACTTGCGTGCTATCTAAAATAAATCGCAGCTTGTCAATCGTCTTCTTATTAAAAAACTCGAGGTTAAACAGTTCGCCATAGTCGGCCTTTACCGCTATTTTCGACAATGGAATTGTGTCTTTCCGCATCGCTTCCACAGCGGGCAATCCATCGACCCAGTTGTCTAAAACGTTTTTCCATTCCTCTTCTTTTTGTGCATTCATCACAGCCGGAACAATTTTTATCAATTCGGCATCCCAGTCCAATTCCCCCCCGGAAACAGTCGGATGATGGTATTTCAAGAATCCCCAAAGTTGCCCTAATGCGACAAGCGATTTCTCCTGCTCTTGCGACAAACAATCTTCTTCGTCAACGGCAGTGCCATTGTTGCATGACAAAAAAGCAGCTAAAAAAAGAAAGAGCAAAAGATGTTTCATTGTGCTGACATTTAGTTTGATTATAAATCACTTAACCACAAACGACAAAGCTAATGAAAAATACGAAACAACAATTCTCTCCTGCGGAGATAAAACCGCCCACTCTCTCAACAGCCTCGTGCAGACGAGTGTTTTGTATCAACGAAAAAAATGTGATTTATCTATCAATTAAAAAAACTGATAAAGATTTGATAAATTAATATATATAATTATATTTGTATTGTGTTAGAAATAACACATGCTCCTCTTGGATGAGAAATGCCAAGACCCTAACCACCTCAAGGTGGTTTTTTTATTCTCACGATACACACCTACACTATGGAAAAACAAAAAGTCATTGTATATATTGATGGTTTCAATTTCTACTATGGTCTGAAAACAATCAGCCAAAAAGATAAAAGTTGGAAGAAGTTTTATTGGTTAGACATTGTCGCTTTCTTCGAACGAATGTTGAAGTCGAATCAAGAATTGGTCGAAGTCATCTATTTTTCGGCTCGTCCACACAATATCGAAGCCAGCAAAAGACAGTCGACCTTTTTCTCTGCCAACAGGCTGAACTCGAAATTCAAATTAATCTTAGGAAAATATTTGAAGAAAAATATTGTATGCAAGAATTGCGGAAAAACAATTCACTCGTATGAAGAGAAAGAATCGGATGTTCGCCTCGCCACCCAGATTATAAATGATGTGTACAAGGAAAGGTGTGATATTTCGATCATCGTTTCCGCAGATAGCGATCTGATGCCATCCATCGAATTGATAAGAGACATAAAACCGGAACACAAAATTTTTGTTTATTTTCCACCGCACAGGCATTCGGTCAGCCTGTCGACATCATGCGATGCATCTAAGAAACTGCAAGAATATAAGTCCCGGTTCAACCAATCAATGTTAAATGAAGAAATCACATTGAAAGATGGGACGATACTAAAAAGACCTTCGAACTGGCTTTAAAGATACAGGAATGACAACTCCCCCACTCTCTCAACAGCCTCGTTTGCCCCGTGCAGACGAGGCTGCTGTTTTATGGTGTGTCTGGAATCAAAAAATAGCTGAAAAACATAAACAACGCTCTGCCTTTTTTCGTACCTTTATACAGAATCTGATATTAAAAAATAGACCGGTATTATGAAACACATCGAAAAGTTTATATTACCCTACCTCGTAGCGTTGCTGTTGCCGATGAGCGCGGCGGCGCAGGTGCAACCGACCGACAACATTCTGCCGCACATCCCCGACCAGAATTTCCGCAATGCGATCAGGCAGATCATGCCTCAATGCGATACCGATGGCGACGGCAAGCTATCATCTGCCGAAGCGGCGAAGGTGGAAGAGTTAAGTTTACGTATTTACGTACAAAATGATAGGTTCAGTGAAGACCTTTCGTTGATAATACCTCAACATTCGGTTTATCCATACTTTCATCCTAAGCAGTTGAAAGAAAAGACAGATAGTTTGACAGTAAAGTCATTGAAGGGGATAGAGTATTTCACAGGGCTGGTAGAGCTTTATTGTGCCGACAACGATCTCACAGAATTGGATTTGTCGCAAAATATCAACTTGGAGACCCTGATCTGCTACAACAATAATATATCGAAACTGAATGTGTCGAAAAACACAAAGCTGAAAGAATTGGAGTGCAGTTACAACAATTTGTCGGAACTCGACGTGTCTTCTTGCTCCGAATTAAACAAACTGGGTTGTTACTCAAACCATTTATCCGAATTGAACCTAACAGAAAATTCGGCTCTCGAAATGTTGGATTGCGGAGGACGGAAACTGCAAAAATTACGTATTGGTAATTGTTCCAATCTGAAGTATTTAGATTGTAGTGATGCCGATTTGACAGAACTTGATTTATCGGGCAATGTAAAATTGAATTATCTCAACACGAGAGACAACCCCAATCTGAAAACCGTGTGGGTGTGGGAAGGATTCGACACGAACAACCCGCAATCGCATATACACCCCGTATGGCCGGATAGAGAATACGAAAACATCACATTCAAAGTAAAGAAATGATTATGAAACGACTACTACCCTACCTCGTAGCGCTGCTGTTGCCGATGAGCGCGGCGGCGCAGATGCAACCGACCGACAACATTCTGCCGCACAT
>CALNCC010000019.1 GCA_937875275.1 uncultured Dysgonomonas sp.
GATCGGATATATGTTAATAAGAGTGAGATGATGGAACACAACCATAAGTTTTATGTTTGCACAGCTTATTATAGTTCAGACGACCCTAATCTCACATCATCGAACGAAACTCTCCATCCTGCAATTGAAGCAAAAAGCACGTTTTTTTTATATAAAAACCAATCATTTAAGATAAATGAATCAAAGGTCGAAGCCAATATATTAGCGGCAGATAACAACTACCTCAAAATAACGGACTATCCTATTGTCAGAGGAGTCGGGGAAACCTCAGATGTAAATGATGCTATAATCACAGAATCTTTCGCAAAAAAAATATTTGGAGAAGCCGACCCTGTTGATAAAACATTCTATGATTTGGATCACAATCAACTTAAAGTAGTCGGAGTTATCGGTCGTCTCTCCTCAAAATCAGTTCTTGACTTTGATATATTATTGCCGCTCGATGGGCGAGCTGCAAGTTTTTCGCAAGATCTTGTTCTATTGCGCGAAGGAATAGACTATAAAGAAGTCAACGAAACCTATGGTAAACCCATCAAAGCATGGTGGGATCAGAGTGAGGTCATAAATACATTAATGCCATATAAAGACGTTTATTTCGATAACGAAATCGTTGATGCATTCGGCATCTTTAAGCAGGGGAATAAGTCGTATTCCATTATTTTACTATCTGTCGGCATATTAATTTTTGTTGTCGGCATCATCAACTATGTGAATATCTATTCTGTTGTCATGCAGCGTCGAAATCGAGAATTTGGCATGAAGAAAGTATTCGGAGCCAGACTATATCATATCTTAACGCAGGTGCTAACCGAAAACTTTATATTGGTCGGTGTCTCTGTGTTCTTAGCCCTTTTCTTAGCCGAGCAGATCAGTCCTATAATTAGCAATAATATTGGGATAGAACAAGTTCCTGATTTTAGTTTTAATGTTATTTTATCAGTAATACTTTTCCTCCTGCTTCCGATTGCCGTTTCCGTATATCCGGTTTTTCAATACCGATATTCCACCACCACATCGTCGATACGTGGTATCGGCAAAGAGGGTAAAGGGAGTTTTGTTCGTCAAGGATTTCTCTTATTTCAGTATATCATTACCATAGTTATGCTAATTGTCTCCATACTCTTTGTGAAACAACTAAAATATATGCTCGATATTGATCTCGGATACCGATCCAAGAATATTGTAGAAGCGTCTTTCAGCCCTTCTCAGAACAGGTCATATAGCGATGTCAATGAGATGGTTGAAGCGGAACTGAACGCCTCTCCATTGTTCACATCATGGACAAAGTCGATGCCTCCAAACCGAATGAGTGGGTTAGACGAAAAAACGGGTTCCGGCATAAACATTCGCTTAGAGCCTGATGGAGAATACAAAAAGATATCAATAGGGTGGGTTGATAAATCTTGGATCGAAACATTCGAAATAGAATTTATTGACGGTCATTTATGGAATGACGAAGAAGAAAAAAGTATGGCGGTTCGTAATGTAATATTACCGGAATCAACTGTAAAATACTTTGGGATCACAGACTATCGGAATGCAATATTACTTCCTAAAACAAATGTTTTGGGAGACCCGAATGCACAAGAAGAGGAAAGTGAGCCTATTCATATTGTCGGGATCGTAAAAGACTTTAAGGCGGGAAATCTGACAAATAAAACGTCCCCTATTATCCTATGTCCAAGAGAGTCAGGAGGCTTATCTTACCGGATGTCTTTTATCCCCGAGCGAAAGCAGGAAGCGATTGCATTTTTGAAAAAACTGCATGACGAAATCGGAGGAGATTCTTTCTCCTACACGCTCATCGAAGACGACCTCGCCAATATGTATAAGGAGGAGAAAAACATTGCTACCATCTATTCTATACTGACGGCGATAGCTATTTTCATCTCCATGATGGGACTGTTCAGTATGTCGCTGTTCGACATCCAGCAACGCTACCGCGAGATCGCTATACGAAAAGTAAATGGGGCATCAGTTGCAGAAATAATAAAAATGTTACTCAAGAAGTATCTCAAACTGCTGACCGTTGCTTTTGTCATCTCTGCTCCTGTGGCTTGGTATGCTATCAATCGCTATTTGGAAGATTTTGCGTTGAAAACTCCCGTGTCGTGGTGGTTGTTCGTAGTGGCATTTGTGGCTACGGCTGCGATATCTTTGCTTACTGTTATTTACCAAACAAATAAAGCTGCCAACCAAGATCCGGCTAACGTTCTTAAATCTGAATAAAATAAATATTATGATAAAAATACTTCAATTAGCACTACGCTCAATGTTACGTTTCAAGACATACACCCTCATCAATATACTGGGGCTTACCCTCAGCT
>CALNCC010000020.1 GCA_937875275.1 uncultured Dysgonomonas sp.
TGGGAATTACTTATGTAGTATTGAAATATCGTATGCCTAACGGGCATAAAGAAATTCCGTTGGACGACGCGTGGCAGGCAATGCGCTACATGCGCAAAAATGCGGAAAAATATAATGTGAAGGCTGACAAGATAGGTATTTCCGGATTCTCTGCCGGAGGGCATTTGGCATCGACAGCATCTACGCATTTCAGTAAAGAGGGTACAAGCACCCGTCCCGATTTCTCTATTTTGTTCTATCCCGTTATCACGATGGGGGATGCTACTCACCAAGGATCGAAAAATAATTTGTTAGGGAAAGAAGCTTCGGAAGAAGATGTCTTGAATTTCTCGAATGAAAAGCAGATAACCGCTGAGACACCACCGACTATCCTTTTGTTGAGTGATAACGACAAAGTGGTTGTTCCCGAAAACAGCATATCTTACTACACCGCTTTGAAGAAAAACAATGTTCCCGCCTCGATGTATATATTCCCTGAAGGGGGACACGGATGGGGAATGAACAGCAATTACAAATATCGTTCACAATTTCTCGATTTGCTTGAGAATTGGCTGAAAGATATAAACTCGAAGTAAAAGACCATATTATATTTAAGAATGCAAAAGATTAAAGTAAACAATCCTATCGTAGAGATGGATGGAGATGAGATGACCCGTATCATATGGCATTTCATCAAAGACAAATTGATATTACCCTACGTTGATGTAGAGCTAAAATATTTCGACTTAAGTGTCGAGAACAGAGACAAGACAAACGATCAGGTAACAATAGACAGTGCCGAAGCAACAAAAAAATATAATGTAGCTGTCAAATGTGCTACAATCACACCGGACGAAGCCCGTGTAGAAGAGTTTGGATTGAAAAAAATGTGGAAGTCGCCGAATGGCACTATCCGTAACATTATAGGAGGAACGGTTTTTCGCGAACCTATTATCATCCATAATATTCCACGCTTGGTAACAACATGGACGAAGCCGATAATCATCGGTCGTCATGCGAATGCCGATCAGTACAAAGCAACGGACTTCGTAACAAAAGGGAAAGGTACTCTCACAATTACTTTCACGCCCGAAGGTGGCGGACCGCAACAACATGTGGTATACGAATATCAGGGAGACGGCGTGGCAATGGGAATGTACAATACCGACGAATCTATCTACGGATTTGCTCATTCGTGCTTCCGCGTTGCGCTGGAAAAGAAATATCCGCTTTATCTTTCTACGAAGAATACGATATTGAAAGCCTATGATGGTCGCTTCAAAGATGTTTTTCAAGAAGTGTATGAAAAAGACTATAAAAAAGCATTCAGCGAAGCCGGATTGGTATACGAACACCGACTTATCGACGATATGGTTGCCTCAGCCTTGAAATGGGAAGGTGGTTTTGTGTGGGCATGTAAGAATTATGACGGAGATGTGCAGTCGGATACTGTGGCTCAAGGGTTCGGCTCGTTGGGGCTAATGACTTCTGTGTTGATAACACCCGATGGTAAAACGATGGAGGCGGAAGCTGCACACGGGACCGTAACTCGTCATTACCGACTTCACCAACAAGGAAAAGAAACGTCGACAAACCCTATCGCATCCATCTTTGCATGGACACGCGGATTGGAACACAGAGGTAAGCTCGATGATAATCAACCATTGATAGACTTTGCTCACAAGCTGGAGAAAACGTGCATCGAGGTAGTCGAAGACGGGAAGATGACAAAAGATCTTGCCATGCTCATTCACGGAGATAAAATGCAGCGAGGTGATTATCTCAATACCGAAGATTTTCTTGATACCATTGATAAAGGATTGCAAAACAAATTAAGCTAAGATAAAAGATGCCTATTAGCTATTATGCCGAGGATGTGAAGATGCCCTCATTGAAAAAACGGACTGTATCGAAATGGATAAATACCGTTGCTGACACATATGACAAAGAGATCGGAGAGATTTCTTACATGTTCTGTTCCGACGATAAAATATTAGAAGTGAACAACCAGTATCTTCAACACGACTATTATACCGATATAATAACGTTCGACTATAGCGAAGACGATGTTATAGCCGGAGATATCTTTATCAGCCTGGATACCGTAAAGAGTAATTCCGAGAAATACGGAACAGATTTCGAAACCGAGCTTTTCCGAATTATCATTCATGGCATACTGCATCTCTGCGGAATTAATGATAAGTCGCCGGATGAACGAAAGCATATGACCGAGTGTGAAGATGCCGCATTGGATTTGTTAAATCAAATAGATTGAGTCTGGGTCATGCAAGGTGCATTGAAAAAATTATATTATATAATACCGGCTTGCTGTTTCTTTCCCTTTTTCTCCGCTCCTTTAGCCTTATTTGCCGGAATACTATTAGCTTTCCTATATAAAGGAGAAGAAGCTTATAAGACCGGAAAGCTGTCGAAATACCTGTTGCAGGCATCTGTTGTGTGTATGGGGTTTTCTATCTCACTTTCGCAAGCGGTACAAACAGGAAAGGTAAGCTTCTCTATAACAGTAGTATCTGTCGCAGTAACGGTGATTTGCGGGATATTGTTAGGTCGGTTGATCAAAGTGGAACGGAATACAACACTGCTCATATCCAGCGGAACAGCAATCTGTGGAGGTAGTGCCATTGCTGCCGTTGCGCCTGTCCTTGATGCGAAAAATAATGAAATAAGTTTCTCGCTCGCCGTCATATTTGTATTAAATGCAATAGCCCTTTTCCTCTTCCCGATGATCGGTCATTGGCTGAATATGGATCAGACACACTTTGGCTATTGGGCGGCAATCGCAATTCATGATACCAGTTCGGTTGTAGGAGCGTGTTCGGCGTATGGCGAAGAGGCATTGCAGGTAGGGACAACTGTTAAGCTGGTACGTACCTTATGGATTATCCCACTTGCGCTTGGAATAGCATTTTTCAATAAAAATAAAACCGCAAGAATATCCATTCCATGGTTTATCCTGTTTTTCGTTGTCGCCATCATCGTTGGTAACTATGTACCGGGTATGGAAGATACAAATTCTCATTTATCGTGGATGGGCAAAAAAGGTATGACTATTTCACTGTTTCTGATAGGAACATCGTTACGGATAGGAGACATAAAAAAAGTAGGACCGAGAGCATTCTCTTTAGGAATCGTTCTTTGGTTTGTAATCAGTATATTATCTTTGTGCTGGATTAAATATTTCTATTGATCATCTGAAAATATCATCCATAAATCATATCCTATAAAATGAATAAAATTGTAGATAAGAAATACTTTTCCGAAAACGTTGTGTGGTTTGAGGTCGAAGCACCCCTTATTGCCAAAAGCCGTCGGGCAGGTCATTTCGTTATTGTGCGCAGCGGTGAAAAAGGCGAGCGCATTCCGTTAACAATCGCATCGTCTGATGTAGCAAAGGGCACGATAGAGATTGTCGTGCAAGCCGTTGGCGGCTCGTCGAAGAAGTTATGTGAATTGAATGTCGGCGACTATATAACCGATGTAGTTGGGCCTCTTGGGCAGGCTACACATATCGAAAATTACGGAACGGTAGTCTGTGTCGGTGGTGGTGTTGGGGTGGCTCCTATGCTACCGATAATAGAAGCAATGAAAAAAGCCGGGAACAGAGTGATATCTGTGCTTGCTGCACGAAATAAAGATCTTGTTATTCTCGAAGAGCAAGTGTCGAAATATTCTGATGAGGTAATAATTATGACCAATGACGGTTCGGCCGGACATCAAGGCGTAGCCCCAGACGGATTTGAAATGGTAGCGAATCGCGAAAAAGTCGATTTGTGCGTAACTATCGGACCGGCTATTATGATGAAATTTGTGTCGTTGACAACTCAAAAATATAATGTTCCTACAATGGCATCATTAAACACAATCATGGTCGATGGAACAGGGATGTGTGGAGCTTGTCGTATAACTGTGGGAGGAAAGACGAAATTTGTTTGTGTGGACGGACCCGAGTTCGATGCTCATCAAGTAGACTTTGACGAAATGTTGATGAGACTAAAAGCATACGATAACATAAAGTAAACAAAACAGGCGAAATATAATGTCAGAAAATAATATACTTGCGCGAAGAAATGAACCATGGCGCGAAGAACTGAGAAAGCAATTAAAGAATAAAGAACGCTCTGATCGTCCACGGGCAAAAATGCCTGAGCTTGATGCTGAATACAGAAGCCATAGTCTGCGTGAAGAAGTGAATACGGGCTTGACTAAAGAGCAGGCGTTGGCAGAAGCAACCCGCTGCCTCGATTGTCCCAATCCGTCGTGCATGCAAGGCTGTCCGGTAAGCATAAATATACCTACCTTTATCAAGAATATCGAGCGAGGCGAAATACTTGAAGCCGCAAAAGTTTTGAAAGAAACGAGTGCCCTTCCGGCTGTGTGCGGACGAGTTTGTCCACAAGAAAAACAATGCGAGGCTCAATGTATTTACATAAAAATGAAAAAAGAGCCGGTTGCTATCGGCTATCTCGAACGCTTTGCGGCAGATTATGAACGCGAATCGGGGCAGATTTCTATTCCTGAATTAGCTCCGGCTAACGGAAAGAAAATAGCGGTTGTAGGATCGGGACCAGCGGGATTGTCCTTCGCCGTGGATATGGCTAAATTTGGATATGATGTAACCGTATTCGAGGCTTTGCACGAAATTGGTGGCGTCTTGAAATATGGTATTCCTGAGTTTCGTTTGCCAAATGCGATTGTCGATGTAGAGATTGAAGGTCTTCGCAAAATGGGTGTGAAATTTGAAAAAGACTGTATTGTCGGTAAAACGATCACTCATGAAGAACTGAGAGAAGAAGGATATAAAGGTATATTCGTCGCCAGCGGCGCAGGGTTGCCTAACTTTATGAATATTCCGGGAGAGAACCTGATAAATGTGATGTCGTCTAATGAATTTCTAACCCGAGTAAACCTAATGGATGCTTCTAATCCGGAGAGCGATACTCCTGTATACACGGGCCGGAGAGTGGCGGTTATCGGTGGTGGTAATACGGCAATGGATGCAGTGCGTACAGCAAAGCGTATCGGTGCCGAGCGTGCGATGATTGTTTATCGTCGGTCGGAAGAAGAGATGCCTGCACGCTTGGAAGAGGTGAAGCATGCTAAAGAAGAAGGAATCGAATTTTTAACTCTGCACAATCCATTGCAATATGAAGGCGATGAGAACGGACGGGTTTCTCGTATGCTTTTGCAAGAAATGGAACTTGGCGAAGCTGATGCGTCGGGGCGTCGTCGTCCTGTTGCAAAAGAAGGTGCTACGAGCTGGGTTGATGTTGATGCTGTGATTGTCAGCGTGGGAGTATCGCCCAATCCACTTATTCCAAGCACATTTACAGGAATAGATGTTTCTAAGTGGGGAACATTGATCGTGAACGAAGAAACAATGCAATCGTCGATGTCGGATGTCTATGCCGGAGGAGACATTGTGCGTGGAGGGGCAACAGTAATCCTTGCCATGGGTGATGGGCGCAAGGCTGCCGCTGCGATGCATGAGGCATTGAACAAGTAATAGAAGACAAAGGATAAATACAAAAGAGGCTGCTCGCGATTGATGTGAGCAGCCTCTTGTTTGTTATTACAGTTGTGGATAGAGCCCGCCGTTTTGCAATATTTCATTTTGCAAGGCTACACCCACGAAAAGCCAGTAAAGAATTACGAATATAATTGAGACTGCCGATACAACTAATGAGATTATCGAAAGTAGCTTTGAGTTCTTGGAAGAGCTTTCTGCTCCGATGTAGTCTCCAAGGCGATATTTCGATTCGACCTGCGAAGCGAAAATTATAGCTACAACTCCCAATATAAGGGGAAGGCATGAACATGCACCTACTACTGTTGCAACAATGGCTAAAACCATATAGTTATCAGGTCTTGGAGGCATGTTGTTATTCCCGAAAGACTGGTTGAATGATGAATTTACTGGATTTGAAAACTGCTCCGGTGCAGGAGGCGTGTTAGGAATGTTTTGTTCTGACATGATGTTCTGTGTGTTTAGTTTTTTAGTAATTTATAACGTATTTCAAATGTATGTAAAATTATGTTGAAAAACGAGAATATTGATAAACCTTTGTCGAGTGATACCACTTTTTGCCGAATAGTTTTAGTCTTTTTGTTGCCCCGTGTAAAAGGATAGAATATAAAGGATTGCAGTTTCTTATTCTTTTCTGTCAAAGCAAACAAAAAAAGAGATAAAACATTTTCATTTTAATATTATAGTGATAACTTTGCCGCACATTTAGATTATAAATTAACGATATATACATAAATATGAGTTATTTGATTAAACCTGAGGGATACCAAGCCGTGCTTGATTTGCAGCAAACCGAAATGGGCATCAAGCATATCAAGAACTTTTTTCAGGAAAATCTTTCATCCGAACTTCGTTTGCGTAGAGTTACGGCTCCACTCTTTGTCTTGTCCGGAACAGGGATAAACGACAACCTGAATGGAGTGGAAAAAGCCGTGTCATTCCCTATAAAGGACATGAATGGCGAAAAAGCTGAAATCGTACACTCTCTTGCCAAATGGAAAAGAATGACTCTTGCCGACTATGATATCAAAGACGGCTTTGGGATATATACCGACATGAATGCTATCCGTGCCGATGAAGAATTGGGGAACTTGCATTCACTGTATGTTGACCAATGGGATTGGGAAATTGTTATGCCCCAAGATTCCCGTAATGTAGAATATCTGAAAGAAATAGTGCGTAGGATATATGCTGCAATGGTACGTACCGAGTATCTTGTATACGAATTGTATCCGAACATACCTCCTATATTGCCACAGGATATAACCTTCATCCATTCCGAAGAGCTTTTGCAAAAATACCCTGATATGACGGCTAAGCAGAGAGAAGACGAAATAGCGAAAGAATACGGTGCGGTATTTATTATGGGAATAGGAGCCGTGTTGAGCAATGGAGAATCTCACGACGGACGTTCGCCCGACTACGATGACTGGACATCGAAATCTGAAAATGGATACAAAGGTTTGAACGGAGACTTGTTGGTTTGGAATCCGGTATTGGGCAGATCGGTAGAATTATCATCGATGGGGATTCGTGTGAATGCAGAAGTTCTTCTCGAACAATTGAAACTGACCGGGCAAGAAGATCGTAAAGAATTATATTTCCACCAACGTTTGCTCAACAATGAGTTGCCGCAATCGATAGGAGGGGGGATAGGGCAGTCTCGCCTGTGTATGTTCTATCTGCGCAAGGCTCATATCGGTGAAATTCAAGCTTCCATCTGGCCTAAAGATATGGTCAAAGATGCCCGTAGCAATGGAATTCATCTTATTTGATAGAAATAAGACGGAATATATCCTTTTTTATACGAGTTATATAAAATCTTTAGTTCTTTTGTAATACAAAGAACTAATTTATAAATATTATATAACTAATATTATGAAAAACGCAGTGGCTCTTTGGGGCTTATTTATTTCTCTACTTTTCTTATCGTCGTGCAATAACGAGGCGATGACAATTCAAAATGTTCGCTGCGAATATCTGATAGACCCAATTGCTATCGAGAGTCGTTCCCCATTGTTAAGTTGGCAGCTTAAGTCTGACGAACGGGGAAAGAGTCAAAGTGCATACAGAATATTAGTCGCAAGTAGCTTCTCTCTGCTTAATGAAGAAAATGCTGACTTGTGGGATTCGCAAGTAGTAAAGTCTTCACAGTCAATTCAAATAACTTATCAAGGAACACCATTAGATTCAAGACAACAAGTGTATTGGAAAGTGATGGTTTGGGACGAAGATGGAGTTTCAACTAAATGGAGTAATGTCTCAACGTGGTCGATGGGGTTATTAACAGCCGACGATTGGACAGCCAAATGGATCGGGATGATAGAAGACCAATACCCCGATTCGACACTTACTCATCCGGCTCCATTCTTTCGTAAGGAGTTTGCAGTTGACAAAAAAATAAAAGAAGCAAAAGTATATGTCTGTGGTCTTGGCTTTTATGAACTATACCTAAATGGAGAAAAAGTCGGAGATCAGGTATTGGCTCCTGCCGTTACTAATTATGATAAACGTAGTCTTCAACGTATTATATATCATTATGATGATCAGTCAACTCAGCGAGTTCTTTATAATACATTTGATGTAACCGCACTCCTACAGAAAGGCGACAATGCAGTTGGCGCAATTTTGGGGAATGGATGGTACAATCAGAGAGGCAGAACGATAGAAGGCTGCATGTGGTATAACACTCCTCGGTTATTGATGCAATTAGAAATTGAGTATTCAGACGGCACAAAAGAGCTTGTACAAACAGATAATTCGTGGAAATGCACTACCGGTCCGATATTACACGATGCTATATTTACAGGAGAAACATATAATGCAGGTCTTGAATTGGGCGATTGGAGCGAGAAGAAATATGACGATTCATCTTGGCAACAAGCACTGTTGGTGAGAGCGCCGACAGGAGACTTACATCCTCAATTAGCCCCATACGACAAGATTACCCGTACAATAAAACCGAAATTAGAAAAGAAGGTAAATGACTCAACTTATTTATATGCATTGCCTGAAATGATTTCGGGATGGGCCGAATTAAACGTGAAAGGAAATGCTGGTGATGAGGTTCGACTTCGATTTATAGGCGAAGAGGAAGGAGATTTCGGGCAAACGGATAAGTATATACTTAAAGGTGGGAAAACAGAAAAGTGGGAGCCACGTTTTACATGGCATGCATTCCGATATATTGAGGCTGTAACAAGTGGAGTGAAACTCTACGACGAAAGCCTTGTAGTAAAGGTGGTTAATACAGATGTGCCCGAAACAGGTACATTCACATGCTCTAATGAGCTGTTTAATAAGATAAACCAATCGTATATACTTACCCAGAAAGGGAATTTTCACGGAAGTATAAGTAGCGACTGTCCACATCGCGAACGCTTGGCGTATACCGGTGATGCACAGGTTGTTGTTGAAAGTGCTTTACTCGCATTTGACAAAACGCAATTTTATCGTAAGTGGTTTGACGATATATCTGATGCTCAAAATAAAAACACAGGCTATGTTCCTCATACCGCACCTTTTGGAGGCGGTGGTGGAGGTCCCGCATGGGGTTCTGCATATGTAATAATGCCGTGGGCATATTATTGTTATTATGGTGATACAACCTTGTTGGAACATCATTATGACGGGATGAAGCACTGGGTAGAATACCTCAGTACAAGAGTTGATGATGGTGGCATAGTTGTGAGAGAAGAGCCTAACGGTTGGTGTCTTGGTGATTGGTGTACCCCTCAAGGCATAAATATTCCTGAAAAATTGGTAAATACGGCATATTATTATCATTGCACTGATTTAATTTCTAAAATAGCGGGTGTCTTACAAAAAGATACAGATCGTTTATTATTTGAAGAATCAGCACAACAGATAAAGGACGCCTTCAATAGAGAGTTTTTTAATTCGGAAACGAATCATTATTGGGAAGGACGACAAGGTGCAGATGTATTCCCTTTAGCATTTGGAATGGTTCCCGAAGAGAATAAGGATGCTGTTTTCAAAGCGTTGCTAAATCATCTGCAATCAATAGACTATCATTTCGATACAGGTATTTTGGCTACACCATTGCTCTTAAAAGTTCTCAGTGATAATAACAGAACTGATATAGCATATCGTTTGATGGATCAGCGAAGTTTCCCGGGATTCAGTTATTTGTTAGATGATAAATATACTTGTTTGTGGGAATCGTGGGGTGGAGAAGCATCTCGCAATCACCCGATGTTTGGCAGTGTAGTAGCTTGGTTTTATAATTCGCTGGCAGGAATACGTTTCGACGATGCGAAATTAGGCATGAAGCATGTTGTAATAGCCCCCAAAGCGACAAACAGCTCTCTTTCATCATGCAGTGCTACTTACGAGTCGTTATATGGCAAGATATGTTCCGAGTGGGAATATAAAAACAATACATTCTATTTAACCGTAGAAATACCTGCTAACGTAACAGCAACCGTTTATGTTCCTACCCAGTACGGAGCTGCTGTAAATGAATCAGGAAAAGCATTGGAAATCAATAATGGAATAATAACTCAAGGCAAAAGCGAGCAAAATCATGTTTTTGAAATATCATCAGGCAGATATTATTTCAGTGTTTCAGAATAATTATATGCTATTCGAGAAACGCTATAATTGTTGTTTTTCTTTAAGAAGTATTTGAAAAAAAAGTAATGTTTTGTTTGTTTTTACGAGAAAAACCTTACATTTGCATTCGATAAAATAACGACATGAATATTTTTACTTATACATATTTCTACTTTTTTTACTTTTACTTTTTCGGTAAGAGCAAGGTAGGATTTTGTAAATAAGATAAAGAGAAATAACAAGATATATAAAATCCTACCGAACCGGTGGGATTTTTTTTATACCGATATTGAATATGAAAAAACGAGTTGCTATACAAGGAGGACTGGGAGCCTATCATGGCATTGCTGCCGAAAATTTCTTTCAGGAAGAAGTGGAAATTGTTCCGTGCCTCACATTTCGGGATATCTTTTCTGTGATAAAGAAAGAACCGAATGCATACGGTATTATGGCTATCGAAAACACCATAGCCGGCAGTCTGTTGCCGAACTATGAGTTGTTGAAAATGCATGAACTCCCGATTGCCGGCGAATTTAAGCAACGGATATCGCATTGCCTGGCTGCTTTTCCGGGGCAAACCATACACGATATTGTGGAGATACAGTCGCATCCGATAGCATTGATGCAATGTACCGATTTTCTTGACTCTTTGCCAGGAGTAAAGGTTGTCGAACATGAAGATACGGCGTTGGCGGCTAAGGATATTGAAGCCGGAAAATTGGGCGGACATGCAGCTATATGCAGCAGAAAAGCTGCGGAAATATATAATCTGGAAATACTGGCGAGTGGAATTGAGACAAACAAACACAATTTTACTCGCTTTCTTGTTATAGGCAACCCGT
>CALNCC010000021.1 GCA_937875275.1 uncultured Dysgonomonas sp.
GTCCGTACAGCAAATAATGGAAGCAGCAGATGGTTTGTTTTATATAAAACATTTACTCATTCTTTTACGTTATGTTTTTGAGTACTTTTGTTTTATACGATTACATATAAATTATTGATTACGATGAGTTATATTTTATTCTTACAATATCCTAAGTGCGGTACATGTCGCAATGCAGCCAAATGGTTGAAAGAAAATAGTATAGAAGTTTCATCAAGAGATATAACTACCGATAACCCTTCTGCTGAGGAATTGAAAGATTGGTTGATTAAAAGCAAATTACCCATTGCTAAATTTTTCAATACTTCGGGGAAAATATATAAAGAACAAAATCTGAAAGAAAAGGTAAAAATAGCATCCGAAGAAGAATTAATAGCTATTTTAGCTTCTAACGGAATGGTAGTAAAAAGACCTATCGTAGTGTCTGACGACTTTGTTCTTGTGGGTTTCAATGAAGAGCAATGGATTGAAAAACTGAAATAAGAGGTTTTATTATAACTCTCTATGGAAGAAGAATTTGAAGAAGAAGAAGCCATAGAACCAAAAAAGAGTATTACGAAACGTATACTCAAAATATTTCTTTGGTTTGCGGGCAGCCTTATCGGGTTGCTTTTGTTGGCATATGTGCTTCTTTCCATACCACCTGTTCAGAATGCAGTAGTAAAATTTGTCGTCGAACAGTTAGAAAAAAAATTAGATACCAAAGCAAGTATAGGAGAAATACGGCTCAAATTATTTACTCGTGTCGCCATTACCGATATATACATAGAAGACAGAAAACAAGATACACTGTTATACGCTCATTCGTTAGATGTGGGGCTTTCTCCTTGGAATCTGATGAAAGGAGAATTGAAAATTTCGGGAATAGATTTAGATGATTTTCTGATAAATGTAAATAAAAATGATTCTATATCTGATTATAATTTTCAATTTATTGTAAATGCTTTTAGCAGTACAGACACAACACAGGTAGACACAGCTTCGACAAACGGTATAAGTATTTCTATCGAAGACATTAATATTAAGCATGGACGGATAAATTATGATATACTGTCTGATACAATCACTCCCACAGTTTTCAATACTTCTCATCTCTCACTCACAGACGTAACAGCATCTCTTTCGCTCAATTCTATTGATATAGAAAAATTAGATGTTTTAGTAGAAAATCTTTCAGCAAAGGAACAATCAGGTGTAGAAATAAAATGTCTTTCGGGGCAAGTACGTTCGCAAGGGAGTAACATATGGGGCGAAAATCTGTTCTTAGAATTACCATCTTCTCATTTACGATTAGACAGTATTTGTTACGATCTCGATAAACAATCTTTCTTGTTGGAAGTGAATGATACAAAAATCTATCCGCACGATCTGATCGCTTTCATGCCCGAATTGAGATTCTTGAAAGACAGCATATCTCTGAAGACAAAAATACAAGGAACATTGCCTGCTATCGAAGTACAAACTTTAGATATAACATACGCCAATGAACTTACTTTGTCAGCGTCGGCAACAATATCCGATTATGCTGAATATGGCAATGCTGATATTAATTTGAGCATTGATAAATTTAAAGTTAGCCAGACAGGAATAAAATATTTCACTAAACTCGGAGATTCTACGCTTGTGCTTCCCACGATTGTAACATCACTCGGTGATATATACCTGAAAGGAAAACTGAATGGCAAGCTCGAAGATTTAAACTTGGATGCAGAAACATGGTCGCGACAAGGACTTATATCTTTATCGGCAAAAGGATCGACAGATACAACATTTACAAAATTTGATGTCAAAGCCCGGTTAAATACTAAGAATTTTAATCTCGCAAGTTTGTTGGGAACAGATACCGGATTGGGTAAATTGGGCATGTACGTCAATCTTTCGGCAAAACAAACCAATACCAACAACCTTACGGCGCAAATACAGGGTGCTGTAGACTATATAGAATACGATTCTATACGATATAGCCAAATACCTTTTTCGGCTTACTACAACCCAAAAGAAATGGGTTTTGAGTTGAAAACTACACAGCATATAGGAAAAATAAAGGGGATAGCTAAAATGAGTAATGCTAAAATACCCGATATATCTTTCTATTTGGCGGTAGATACACTACATGCAGATAGTTTTTATAAAAATGAAAAGTGGAAAAATCCGCTTGTTTCGTTACGATTGCAAGGAGACCTTAAAGGCTCGGATATAGATTATATGTCGGGAACCATAAAACTCGATAGCCTTAAACTGCAAGGCGAAGGATTCTCTTTTGCTCCGGGATTGATATCATTGAATATAAATACTGTGGGGAAAGAAAATAAAAATATAAAACTGAGTTCTTCGCTTTTGTCTGCCGATCTTTCGGGGCAATATAATTTTGCTACTTTGCCCGATGATATCAATTATTTGATGAACGGTTATTTATCTAATCTTTTTCCCGAGACAAAAAAGAAAATAAAACGGCAGAATAATCTGATGTTCGACATCACGGTGAATAATACCGAATCGTATGGCAGCATATTCCAATTGCCGGTAGACATCGTAGAACCAATCAGTATAAAAGGAAAAATAGATGCCATAGATAGGGTAGTGGATATAAAGGGAAATGTACCTCTATTGAGATCCGATGGCATGATGATAAAAGAGACTATACTCGATGTATCGACAAAAGATACGGCATTTGTTGTTGCAGCAAACACAAGTATAGAAACAGAGAATGGAAAATATGGATTGTCGTTGAAAATGAATGGTGCAGAAAATTCGGTACGAACATTTTTCAATGTAAAAAGCGATTGGATAAAAAACCAGAATTTCAATATAGATGGTGGTCTCGATATTATGGCTCAGTTTAGCAGACCCGGAACTAAAAAAGATTTAGTTCCATTTTTCCAACTATATTCTACTAATCTGAACATCGGAAAATTAAAATTGACGATCTTACCTGCACGCATTGTGAACATAGAAGGACGAACACAGATAGAAAATTTTGGATTGGCAATTTTAGAAAACAGGAAAAAATATATACAAATAAACGGATCTGTATCTAAGAATCCGGAAGATAGTCTTACCGTTTCTTTCGACCATTCCCAAGTGGGAGACCTTCTTGCGGCATTCGATGTGAACAACATAAAAGCCTGTATAGATGGTAATCTTATTTTTAAGAATATGTTGGATAAACCCGAATTTTTCACCGATAAATTTAGGATACATGACATCACCCTTTTTAGTGATACATTGGGCACACTGGCATTAGAAAGTAAATGGAACGAAACGGATGGGGCGGCACACATAAAATCTACTCTTGAAAAAGAAAATAAGAAAGTGATAAATGTAAGTGGACTGGTATATACGGCAAAAGACTCTATAGATATGAATGTGGATATAGATCGCCTGTCTATAAATTGGGTGCAACCCTTTGTTGCGACAGCATTGAACCGTTTTACCGGAACATTGAGTTCTAATATTAAGGTATCAGACAAATTGAGTTCACCTGTCATATCGGGTTTTCTGGGATTGAATGACGCTTATATAGGCATTGATTATACGAATGTTACCTACAACATATCCGACACAATAGATATCAGTCCCGACCATGTAGGATTCAAGAATCTGATATTGAAAGATAATGACGGTAATACGGCAAATATGAATCTTACACTTTCTCACGAAAACTTTGAAAACATAAAATTCAATGCCGACATGACCATGAATAATCTCTTAGCATTGAATACTCCACTTCGTACCGACAGTATGTTCTATGGTAAGCTGTATGCATCGGGACAAGTAAATATTACGGGTGATAAGGATAATGTAGATATGAAGATGAACCTGAGAAACGGAAAAAACTCTATATTGAATATTCTTTTGCCTCAAACATCCGAAGCATCTGACTATAAGAGTGTAGTTTACATAAACGTTCCGGAAGAAAAGAAAGTGAAAGAAAATCTATTACTACCCCGTAATACAGAAAGCCTTCCGTTGAAGATGAATATTGATCTCAATCTCAATCTCAACAAGGATATGAATATGACTATATACATAGATCCTTCGTCGGGAACTGAGCTGAGTGTAAGTGGCAATGGAAAGATCAACTTTGGCTATGATATGAGTAACAATAATATGTCTACATTAGGCGATTATACACTGAATCAGGGAAAAGTGAAAGTAAGCCTGCAAGGCTTGAAAAAATTAGAGTTTGACATCAAAGAAGGCAGTAAACTCACATTCTTGGGCGATCCTATGCGCACGGCATTCGATATATTTGCATATCGCAGATTGAGAGCCGATTTGAAAACTCTCGATGCCAGTTTCGCTTCCGATATGTCTACTACACGAGTAAATGGAGATTGTATTCTGCACATCAGTGGCAATATAAATAAAAAGACCTTGAGTTACGACATCGATCTGCCAAATTCAAGTGATGATGTGAAACAGAAACTGCGAAGTCTGATAAGTACCGACGAGCAAAAGATAAAACAGTTTGCTTACCTCATAGCTTTCAGCTCTTTCTATTCGGGTGATGGCGGAGCCGGAGGTAATCTGGGCGATGGGGTACTCACCAGCCTTGCTTCGAGCACATTGTCGGGTGGACTGAATGCCTTGTTTGGTAATATGTTAGGCAATAATTGGGAAATAGGGACAAATATAGAATCGAATGATGGAACATTATCCAACATGGATATGAGTGTCAATGTATCTACCCGATTGTTTGACGATAAATTGAAATTGAATACCAATCTTGGTTATAGAACTAGTCAGATAAGCACAGAAAATACGTTTATAGGAGATTTTGAAGTTGAATATGCACTAAACAATCTATGGACTTTGAAATTTTATAATAAGACGAATGATGCTTTTTATCGTCAGGCACCAACTACTCAAGGCATAGGGGTTGTATACACCAAAGAGGCTCGAACCCTTAAACAATTATTTCAATCGTTGAAACCTCGCCGATGGCGTGATCCTCAAGCCGGAAACACAGAGAGCACCCTCCCGGCCGGAAATAATAATCGTCCTAAAAAACAGGAAACAACAACAGAAAGCAAATAAGAAACAATTTTTTTTGGTTCAAATTTTGAATAAAAACTGGTTTTTTACTTTTTGGTT
>CALNCC010000022.1 GCA_937875275.1 uncultured Dysgonomonas sp.
CAACACCTCAGCATGCACTGCTGCTTCGTATGCATTTTCTTCAAAAATATCCCATCCTCCGAATACTACATCGTTGAGGTCTGCCAAAGGAACGGCATCTTTAATTTTAGGGAAGCGATTTTCTTCTCTTTTACCCAAACGCATTGTTGCCAACTGAGTGATTGATCCTACGGGAACACCTAAGCCCTTGCGAGCCAACAATGTTCCTGCCATAAATGTAGTGGCAACTGCTCCAACACCAACAGAAAGAATACCCAATTTACCTTTGGCTTCTTTCACCTGTACTTTTCCCATTTTTTTTGTTTTAAAATTTTTCCGCAACCCGCGGCTTCTTGTTAACTATATGACTCTTCGTTGAGCCAATATAATAAAACAGCTTTAACACGCTCGCCCCTGTCATTTTATTCTCCCAACCCGGAATTTTCAGCCCTTCGAAAATGAGGCATCCATTATTGACACAAGCAGCAGTCAACCCTGCTCTTATTATTTCAGTCCGAAAACAGTCTTCAACTCCATGAAGTCTGTTATGACAACATCTGCCGTAGCATTGTCGTCGTCTTTTTCCCATCCGGGACCTTTCAGCCAGATTGTAAGGCAACCGTTTTTCTCAGCAGGCACAATATCTTTTGCATACGAATCTCCGATCACAACAATATTCTGAGCAGGCATATTCAATGCCTCCACTCCAAGTCCGAATATTGCAGGGTCGGGTTTGCGAACTCCCACTACGGCCGATTCGATAATCTGGTCGAAATATTTCAATAAGTCAAAATCCCCAAGGACAGCCTGCACATTTCCGTAGAAATTAGAAACAAGCACCATCGGATACTTTTGTTTCAACTGTGTGAGGATTGAAGTCTCTTCTTTGATTAACCTTCTTACAAAGTTATAACATTGATCGGAGATATCAAGTCTATAGTTGTTTATTTTTTCATCTCTGTCCAGAGATCCATTATCAACGAGATACGATATTTGCAAATTTACTTTTTTCTTCAGCAAGGCATGGAAATTGTCTTCCGGCTCTATCACTCTATTTGTTGCCAAATAACGTTCGGCATAAACGTATGCTTCGCGAAATTGCTCTTTTGTTACCGGCACATTATTCTCAACATAGGCTTCCCACAGAACTTCTGCCCAGTGTTTGCCGTTACTGTCAATGGTTCCGCCATAGTCGAAGATTATTCCCTTTATTTTTGTTATATCAATCATATTCTATTTCCTATTCTTATCTCTTTTGTAAACTTACTACAAATTTTCTCGTGTGTGCGCACCATATAGATGAGTAAGATATTCAGCACGGTCAATTCGAAAACGAAATAAATCCACGGTTGTGCAATCAAGAGTGATAAACACAAAACAATCGCTCTTGTGTTGAACGATAGTATATTAGTATACTTCATCAGAGGCAGGCTTTTTACTCTGAACTCTTTTCGGAATGATTCGGGATATTCTTCTCCGTACTTTTCTTTGAGCATCGAAAACATTTTCTGGAAACGTGGAGTCCAACTCTCTTGTCCTTTTGTATATTCAAGATAGAAGAACAAATATAATTTATCGAACCAATCGTTTTTGAATGTTTGAGCGTTGTATTCCAGCGTCAATTCTTTTGAGTTATCCAGCTCACTGCCCGATTTCCCTTTCAGAAACAAGAGGTGTATATTGCGATAATAGTCAGCCATAGCAGCTTGTTTGGCGTGAAAATATCCGGCAATAACGGCTAACACCCATATCGATCCTCCCCATACAGGATATAGCTTCAGACAGATGGCAACATAGATAGAAAAAAACCAAACATCTCCGGCAAGCCCGTCTAATGCTCGCCCCAAAGGAGAGAACTGTTTCGTCATACGTGCCAATTGCCCGTCGGCACTATCGAACGAATTAGCCCAAACCAACAATAATATACCGAACAATATTATCCATATATTGCTGAAGTAGAAACAAACACCGGCTCCAACTCCTATAAATATGCTGGCAATGGTTATGGCATTGGGTGTTACTCCCAGTCTACGGAATAGCAAAGCCCATTGATATCCTATCGGACGATAGAAATATATATCAATAGGTTCTTCGGTATCCATCGACTTTAGCGTTGACTCAATAGATGTTTCTTTATTATCTGACATATTATTCATTCTTTTTCTCGAAAAACAGCACAAAGATAATAAATGAAAAGGAGACCTAAGTCCCCTTCACAAATTATTATATTCAGCCTTTATCTACTACTCTTTTTATTTGTTTATCAATACACTCTGCAATCTTTGCCCCTGCTTGATCGCGACATGGAGCAAAACTTGGCCAGTCATTGAAGTCTATTATTTTGAAACTGCCATCTGTTGCTACTACACAGTCTCCACCATATACTTTTACATTGAGCACCTCGCCCGCTTTGTCGCAAACTTCTTTCAATTGCTGTGCCGAGAAAGGAAACTCCTTAGCCGTTCCATTCACCGCTTCATGCCCGAACTTGCTATGACTAACATCGAACGGATAGAACCAATAGAAGAAGTCGGTATCTGCTATTCCATAGAATTTAACAAGGTCTCCGGCCAAATGTTCGTTGATAACAGCATTCGGAATTCCTCGCAATTCAAACTCACGCATGATCGATTTCACCTCTTCGAGATTACGCGCATAGGCGACATCTTCCCTGTGTATAGCGTGGCAGTCGCCTCTCTTGATCCAATATGCCTGTGCTCCTATATTCGCAAGCCCTTCGGTAGGGTCTTCATTTACGTCGATGATGATACTGTCAGGATGCGCAATATTGTTATCCATCAAAAGGTGTGTCATCTGTGCCCGTGTGCAATTGCGGATACCTGTTCCCGAGTTGACGACAATTGCGCCTTCTCGTTCCCGTTTTTGCAAACGTTTGATTGTGCCTAAATCGCGAGCCATGCTGAATATATACTGATAAGGTTTTTGCTCGAGCATAAATTCAGGCTCGGTATATTCTACCACTTCGTATCCCAATGCACGAAGGCTGTCTGCCGTCAAGTTAAAAATCATGCCATCATTGCCTATATGATTGGGCGAATACATGGTATTTCTCTTTACTCCGGCTATTGTTATTTTCGACATTTTTTTAGTTCCTTACTTATAAAAAAAATCAACTCTTTAAAAACTCTTCTGCCTTTTTGATATCTTCGGCATGATCGACATCCACTATTTTGGAAAATGGATGTGCTTTCAGTTCTAATCCGTCAGCAACCAATTGGCGTTGAAAGTTTCTCATTCTCGACTGACCATTTTCAATGCATGATTCCAGTGTTTTTATTGCTTTCGATGTGAGTCCGTATATTCCTCCCGATATATATTTGCACTCATCCGATTTGTCTAAAAAACCTCTTATGGTCATGCTATTGTCAACGTCTACATACAATGGCTTTTCATCATCTATATAGTCCGTTACACCCATCATACCGTCAGATGATCTGTCGGCTATAAATGCTTTAATATACTTATCAAAATCCTTTTCTCGGAATATCGTATCCACCGTCGTCAGGCAGAATTTACCTTCGCGAAGAAATTCTCTCAACTCGTAGAAGCTATGCATCGAACTTGGTGTCGATTTGATTACAATATTCAACGGAATATTCAGATCAAGATTATTTACATAATCCTGCACCTGGGTCATTTCTTCGTTGACGATAATGCTTATCGACTCTGCATCGTTTTGCAAAAACATATCGATAAGCCGACGGATCATCTCTTTCCCATTGAGACGAACCAACGGTTTAGGAAGGGCTACGCCCTCTTGTGCAAGCCTCGATCCTTCGCCTGCGGCTATAATAGCATAATTCATATTCGTGGTTGGACTACTTGTTTCGGAAAAAGTTTAATTAACGCCCCGCATCGTCGCTTTCTTTCGCGATATCGGTTACATCACTGTCTCGTCCCCGTTCGACATACAGTTTCTTTAACGGATTGGCATGAGCCGTAGTATAAGACTGGCGACAATTATATGTGTCTATCGCCATATATATAGCTTGTCGGAACGACTCTTCGGAGGCTTCTCCTTTTCCGGCTATGCCGTAGGCCGTACCGTGTGCCGGAGATGTGCGCACGAAAGGCAGTCCCGCAGTAAAGTTGACACCCTCTTCCATTGCAAGGGCCTTGAACGGAGCCAATCCTTGATCGTGATACATAGCAAGAACACCATCGAAATGAGTTATATCATTCGAACCGAAAAAGCCGTCAGCCGGATAAGGGCCGAAACACAACAAGCCTTTTTCTTCCAGCTCTGCTATTGCCGGCTTTATGATTTCTTCCTCTTCTTTGCCAAGAAGCCCGTTTTCTCCGGCATGCGGATTTAACGACAAGACGGCGATACGAGGTTTGCCGAAACCAAAATCTTTCTTCAGACTATCCTCAAATCTTTTCGCAGCGTCTATTATCCGTTCTTTAGTTAGCACCATCGGCACTTCGGACAAAGGAATATGCCCTGTAACTAATGCTACCCGCAAGCCGTCTTTCGCCAGTATCATAAGGCTTTTGGCTTCATCATTACCCAATCGCTGTCCTAAATATTCGGTATGCCCTGCAAATTGAAAATCGGCACGTTGTATGTTGTGTTTGTTTATCGGTGCGGTAACCAACACGTCTATGAAGCCGTCTTTGAGGTCGGCTACTGCTTTTTCGAGCGAGGCAAAAGCCGCTTCGCCACCGGCAGGAGTCGACTTGCCCAACTCTACTTTTATTTCTTCTTCGGTGTAGTTCAGTATATTAATCTTCCCCTCTGCGGCATCTTGAGCATGCTTGATCTGATAGAAAGTAACGGGCTGCATATCTAATGCTTTGCGATGGTACGCTGCCACTTTCGACGACCCGTATATAATGGGAGTACATATTTCGGTCATTCTCACATCTGAAAATGTTTTGAGGATAACTTCATATCCGATACCGTTTATGTCGCCCTGTGTTATTCCGACTCTTATCATAGCTTATTTATTTTTATATATTTTCTCAATCAGTTTTCGTCTCGATTTTGATTTTTCGACGCCCACTTTAAGTAACTCCTCTTCTGTGGTTTTTGTCCAACCATAATCATGTCCATATATCCAACAGTCTTCACCGTCTTTTGCAACAAACAACGAAGCTTTGCGTCCGTCTTTATTATAAAATCCTAAGATATTGTATATATCCGAATTTTTTATTTCATCCGGACAATTTTCTTTTTCCGGTTTCTTATTCAACCAATAGGCAGTAGAGTAATCCTCAATCTGCTCGTCGAATTTGACTTTCTTTTTGTTCAATGTTCTGTAATAGGTCGTAAGAATGATGCTTGTCATATCCTCTGGTTGCACCACATTCTTATCTTCGAAATATGCTGCCAACCTCGATGCCGTGCGTAATCCCCATGCGCTGGTAACCCAGCGTCCCAATCCAAAATGAGAATATGCAAGAAAATCCATTTCCGACAGTTTCTTTATCTTATTTTTTGTCGAATCGGGCAACAGTCTATCCAACTGCGCCATACACTCCGATATATCTGCCGGTATATAAATGTCGGCTAATTCTTCGGGCGTCAGTCTGACATCATATAGAACGTCAATCAATACGACATTTTCTTCCGCTTGTTTTGGCTCTGCATCCTGCGCAAGAATAGCCATTGGCACCAAGAATAAAAACAGACATATATATATAATGCTTCTTATCATCCTTCTTTTTTCAGTGTCGACAACATACCGCAAGCGGCAAAGATATCTTCGCCTCGCGATGTGCGTATCGTACTGGTTACTCCTTTACTGTTCAGGTAATCCCTGAATGTCTCCATACGTTCTTTCGATGATGTGTGCAAATCGACATCGGGTATCGCGTGAAAACGGATAAGGTTTACCCGACAAGGTAAACCTCTTAATGTGCTTATCAATTTTTGTGCATATTCTACCGAATCATTAAATCCATCGAACATGATATATTCGAAAGATAATCGCCTCTGCTTAGACCAGTCGTATTGACGTAAAAGAGACACAACTTCGGTAATAGAATACGCTTTTTCTATTGGCATAATAGTTTTGCGTTGCGCCACATCAGCCGAATGTATGCTAACGGCAAGATGAGCGTTGCTCTCTTCCAAAAACAGTTTCAACTTGGGCAAAACGCCCGTTGTTGATACCGTTATACGTTTCGGACTCCACGCCATGCCATAGTCGGAGGTCATGATTTCGAGCGTCTTTTTCACTTCCGCATAATTATCTAACGGCTCGCCCATCCCCATGAATACGACATTGGTCAGATCTTCGGCTTCGCTTACCGAATATATCTGGTTCAATATCTCATTGGATGTAAGATTACCCGAGAACCCTTGCCTGCCGGTCATGCAGAACAAGCATCCGAGCTTGCATCCCACTTGTGAGGATACGCATAGAGTTTTTCGTTCGTCGTCGGGTATCATTACCGACTCGATGAAATTATCTTTTTCGGCACTAAAGAGATATTTGACTGTGCCGTCGGTAGATGTTTGACATTCGACAGCAGGTACTCGTCCCACATCGAACCGCTCAGACAAAGACGTTCTGTTGGCAACAGATATATTCGTCATTTCGTCTATGGAAACAACCCTTTTCTTATATATCCAATCGGCAACTTGCTTTGCTGCAAATTTGGGTAAACGACACTCCTCGGCGACCTGTCTTAGTTCGTCTAACGTCATACCGAGTAAGTGCCTTTTATCAGACATTGCTTATTTCAGTCTTTTTTGTATTGCTTCGTGTTCTTTCTCAAAACCCGGTTTGTTCAACAAAGCAAACATATTCTTTTTGTATGCTTCTACGCCCGGCTGATCGAAAGGATTGACGCCAAGCATATAGCCACTTATTCCACAAGCTTTTTCGAAGAAATAAATCAACTGACCGATGTATTCTTCTTTCAACTGAGGAACTGATATTTTGATGTTCGGAACCCCTCCGTCGACATGCGCCAACTGAGTACCAAGTTCTGCCATTTTGTTTACATAGTCTACACGTTTTGCTGTAAGGAAATTCAATCCGTCAAGATTCTCTTCGTCAGTAGGAACTTCCACTTTCTGGTTTGGATTTTCGATAGAGATCACTGTTTCAAAAATAGAGCGTTCGCCTTCTTGTATCCACTGTCCCATCGAATGCAAATCGGCTGTAAAATCGACCGAAGCATTGAATATTCCTTTATTTTCTTTTCCTTCACTTTCTCCATAAAGTTGCTTCCACCATTCTCCGATGTAGTGCAGCTTAGGGTTGAAGTTAGCAAGGATTTCTATTTTCTTTCCTTTTTTGTATAGTTCGCTGCGAGTTGCCGCATATATTTCCGAGATGTTTTGCTCGAACGGAACGTCAGGCGCAGTTTGTTTTTCCATGTATGCCGCTCCCTCAACTATCTTGCGGATATCAAACCCTGCCACAGCGATAGGCAACAACCCTACCGGAGTGAGGACAGAATAACGTCCACCCACATTGTCGGGAATCACAAACATCTTGTAGCCTTCTTTTTTCGCCGAAGAGAATAAAGCTCCTCTTGCAGCATCGGTAACGGCTACAATACGACTTCTTGCTTCTTCTTTTCCAACTTTTTTCTCCAACTGAGCTTTTAGCAAACGGAAAGCGAGAGCCGGCTCGGTAGTTGTTCCCGATTTTGATATATTGATGATACCGAATGATTTGTCATTCAGATATGCTGTAAGTTCTGAGATATAATCTTCTCCGATATTGTTGCCGGCATATAGAACAACCGGATTTTTGCGGTTTGTCTGCAACCAATCGAAGGCATTAGACAAGGCGTCGATAACTGCTCTTGCACCTAAGTAGCTTCCGCCGATTCCTACAACTACCACAACCTCACATTTGTTTCTCAAGGCTTGTGCCGTTGCTTCTATCTCGTCCAAATCGGCAGCAGTGATAGAAGATGGAAGATTGAGCCATCCTAAAAAGTCATTTCCTTTACCTGAGCCATCGTGTAGTGCTTCGTTACATTTCTTGGCAAAGGCTGCTTGTCCTTTGATTTCTTCGCAACTCACGACTTCTGAAACCGCAGTTACATCTATGCTTACAACTTTATTCATAAATTTTATATCATTATTTCAGTATATGTTCTCTTAACTGTTTTACTTCGTAGCGCGCCATCGATTTTTCGTAAAGAATACGATAAACAGTATCTGCGATAGGCATCGGCACGCGATATGTCTCGTTGATGTCCATAATACATTTCGTGCCGTAATAACCCTCAGCTACCATTTCCATTTCCATCTGCGCAGCCTGTACGGAATAGCCCCGTCCGATCATAGATCCGAAAGTGCGGTTGCGGCTGAATGATGAGTAGCATGTAACTAACAAATCACCCAGGTACGCCGACTCGCTCACATTGCGCTCGGCAGGAGACACAACAGCCAAAAACCTATTCATCTCGATGATGGCATTCGATACCAGCACTGCCTGAAAATTATCTCCATACTTCAACCCATGACAAACGCCGGTAGCTATCGCATATACATTTTTCAACACTGCCGATAGTTCTATCCCATTCACATCGGTTGATGTCTCGGATTTGATGAAGCGATTAGCAAACAATCGCGACAATTGTTGCGCTTTTTGCACATCGACACATGCGATCGTCGGATACGTAAGACGCTCCAATGCTATCTCTTCGGCATGACAAGGTCCTCCCACAATCGCCATATTCTCGCGAGGTATACCATAATATTGATGTAGATAATCTGTAACCAACACGTTTTCGGGCGGGATAATTCCTTTTATTGCCGAAAGAATAAATTTATCCTTAAGGTCTACCGTCAATTTTTCGAGATGGTTTTTAAGAAATGGCGAAGGAACAGCGAAAACCAAGGTGTCCGAATTTTCTACTGCTTCATTTATATCCGAATAGAACGTTATCCGATCTATATTAAATTCCACATTGGAAAGATAAGATGGGTTATGTCCTAATTTCAGAAAGTCTTCTATTTGGTCGGGACGGCGCATATACCAATTTATATGCCTTTCTTGCACCAGCATTATTTTAGCTAATGTGGTAGCCCAAGTACCGCCTCCCATTATTAATATTCTTCCGGGAAAACTCATATCTTTTATCCGGTTTTTATCAATTTATTTTTTCAGATACTCATCTATCTGGTCTACCGATGGCAAAGTCAGATTAAGTTTGTATTTTTTGTTTACTTCTCCTATGTCCTGTCTCACTTTCTGTGCATTGGCTTCTTTTAGTTCTTCTATTGTATTGTAGCCGGCTTTTTGTATGATAGGCACCAGTTCTTCGGCAAAGCCCAAAGCTGTGTAGTTAGAGGCAGGATCTTTTTTTACCGTTTTTTCGGGACGCATCTGAGGGAAGAACAATACTTCCTGAATAGATGTTTGACCCGTCAACAGCATAACCAGTCTATCCATACCGATACCCATACCCGATGTCGGAGGCATTCCGTACTCCAGTGCACGAAGGAAATCTTGATCGATAAACATGGCTTCATCGTCTCCCTTTTCCGACAATGTCATCTGATCTTCGAATCGTTGGCGTTGATCTATCGGATCATTCAACTCCGAATATGCATTTGCCAACTCTTTGCCGTTTACCATCAATTCGAAACGTTCTGTCAGTTCGGGGTTCGAACGATGTTTCTTGGTCAGAGGCGACATTTCGATAGGATAATCGGTGATGAATGTCGGTTGTATATATGTTCCTTCACATTTTTCGCCAAAGATTTCGTCAATGAGTTTTCCTTTACCCATTGTTTCGTCTTGCTCAACGCCAAGTTGTTTACACACATCGCGAAGTTGATCTTCGTTCATTCCGGCAATATCAAATCCTGTATGCTCTTTGATAGCATCAATCATCGTAATTCGGCGGAATGGAGCTTTGAAATTGATTGTATTATCTCCGATCTTTACCTCCGTCGTGCCTAACACATCGAGGCAGATGCGCTCGATCATCTGTTCGGTCATTGCCATCATCCAATTGTAGTCCTTGTAGGCAACATAGATTTCCATACAGGTAAACTCCGGATTGTGAGTTCTGTCCATTCCCTCGTTGCGGAAGTTGCGGGAGAACTCGTATACTCCGTCAAAGCCACCAACGATAAGGCGTTTCAGATAAAGCTCATTGGCAATACGCAGATATAAAGGAATATCCAACGCATTGTGGTGCGTGATGAACGGACGTGCCGCTGCGCCACCCGGTATGCTTTGCAAAACCGGTGTATCAACTTCCACATAACCTCTTTCGTTGAAGAAGTTACGCATCGAGTTGAATATTTTTGTTCTCTTTACGAAAATATCTTTTACTTCGTTATTTACCACAAGATCTACATACCTTTGGCGATAACGTTGTTCGGGGTCAGCAAATCCATCGTATGTTACTCCATCCTTAATCTTTACCACAGGCAATGGACGAAGAGATTTGGACAACACTGTCAATTCTTCGGCATGAACGGATATCTCTCCCATCTGTGTGCGGAATACAAATCCTTTGATGCCGATGAAGTCGCCGATATCCAACAATCGTTTGAACACGACGTTGTATAGGTCTTTATCTTCACTCGGACAAAGATCGTCGCGAGAAATATATATCTGCACTCGTCCTTCTGCATCCTGCAATTCCACAAACGAAGCCTTGCCCATTATACGACGGCTCATGATGCGTCCCGCAATGATAACTTGGCGACGAGGAGCGTCATCTTCAAAGTTTTTCTTTATATCAGTAGAATACGCATTTACGTCGTACATAGCTGCGGGATATGGTTCTATCCCCATAGCTTTCATTTCGTCTAAGCTGTTTCTGCGAATAATTTCCTGTTCGCTTAATTCTAATATATTCATCTGTAATGAATCTCCTTATTTTTTTTGATTTTCTTTGTTTACAATCTGCAAATTTAAGAAATATAATTATAAACGGAGCTATGATATGGCAAAGTATAATGTTTAAGAAATTTTGGTTATAGTTAAAAGCTATTAAAGATCAGTAGTAGCAACCTCTTTGCCGAAAAAAAGTTATCTTTGACGGCAGAACACTACTATTCACTGATGAAATATAAAAAATATGACTACCTGATAGTGGGCGCCGGATTGTTTGGAGCCGTTTTTGCATATCTGGCTACACAAAAAGGAAAAAAATGCCTGCTGATTGATAAGAGAAGTCATTCAGGTGGTAACATATATTGCGACACCCAAGCTGACATAAATGTACACAAATACGGAGCTCATATTTTTCATACTCATCGCGGAGATATCTGGAAATTTGTGAATAGCCTTGTCCCATTCAACAACTATGTAAACTCTCCGATAGCGTATTACAAAGAACGAGCATTTAACCTTCCGTTCAACATGAACACGTTCAACCAGCTATGGGGCACAGCAACCCCACAAGCGGCAAGAACGAAACTTGCCGAGGAACAGGGGAAATATGCACATATCGACGCTCCTCGCAATTTGGAAGAACAAGCTCTAAAAATATGCGGACGAGAGATATACAATATATTTATAAAAGGATATACCGAGAAACAATGGGGACGCAAAGCTACCGAACTGCCGGCTTTTATCATTAAACGTGTTCCCTTCCGATTCGAGTACAACAATAATTATTTCAACGATCCCTATCAGGGAATCCCTATCGGGGGATACAACAAGATTACAGATGCTCTGATAGCTGGATGTGAAGTAAGACTAAACTCTGACTATTTCTCTGATCGTGAATACTTCGACAACATAGCGCATAAAACCGTATTTACAGGATGTATCGACCAATATTTCGATTACCAGTTCGGCGAATTAGAGTACCGAAGTCTTAGGTTTGAAACCAAGACTCTCGACACCGACAATTTTCAGGGAAATGCGGTTTTCAATTACACCGATTTTGAAGTTCCATACACGAGGGTTATCGAACACAAACATTTCGAGTTCGGGAAACAACCGTCAACGGTTGTCAGTTACGAATATCCCGACAACTACGAGAGAGGAAAAGAGCCATATTATCCTATCAACTCGGAAGCAAATATGTCTACCCTAAAAAAATATCAAGATAAGGCGGCAACAATGCCTAATGTCTTGTTTGGAGGCAGATTGGGCTCATACAAATATTCAGATATGGATGACTCTATCATCGGAGCATTCGATCTGTGGCAAACCGAATCAAAAACTACATCTTTATAAAAAACACATGAGAAGGTGCTATTTTTCAAGAAATTACAAAAATTTCACCAGCGCAGGGAGTAAAGCGAAAACCGACATCGAAAAAACAATGTCGATGAATGAATTTATAAATATCGGTTTCGAACAATCTTCCCGTAAAAATAAAATCGCTGTATTCTTCATCGTTTTGGGAGGAATAATTAAAACAACATTCTCGCTACGGAAAGGGGATATCATTGTCGTGCAATATCCGTTGAAGAAATATTTCACATTTATATGTCGCATGGCTCACTTGCGGAAGGCAAAGGTGGTTACCGTAATCCACGATTTAGGTTCTTTTCGCAGAAAAAAGCTTACGATACCGAAAGAGATAAAGAGAATAGGACATTCCGATTTTATCATCACGCACAATCAGAAAATGCAAGATTGGCTGACCGCAAATGGCTGCCAATGCCCGATGAACAATCTCGAGATATTCGATTTCTTATCAGATAACACAGCTCCACTGAACGACTGCATCGGTCATCCACGTACTGTGTCCTACGCCGGAGCATTAAATTATAGGAAGAATAAATTTTTGTACGATCTGCAAGACTCCATAACGTCTTACCGATTCGACCTATATGGCGGAGGCTTTGACGAACAAAATGTATCGAACAAGCAAGCGTTCAATTACAAAGGCTTCGTACACTTCGAAGACTTGATAAAGACACCTTCCGGCGATTTCGGATTGGTGTGGGATGGCGACTCCATCGACACCTGCTCCGGTACATTCGGCGAATACCTGCAATATAACAATCCGCACAAAACATCTCTGTATATCCGTTGTCATCTGCCGGTTATCATTTGGAAAAAAGCTGCGTTGGCAGATTTTATTACGTCCAACAAGATAGGGTTCACAATAGATTCCCTAAAAGAATTGAACGATAAAATATCGGCAATCAGTGATGAAGAATATTCTGAAATGAAAACAAATGCAACACGGATAAGCTCGTTGATAAAAGAAGGACATTATTTTATGCAAGCATATCTCGATGCGGAAGAATATTTGTCGTCGAAAGTCGGATAAATACACTTCAACACCGCCTTACCCCTCTCTTTTAAATTCTTTTAGAAGAAGACTTTTCTGTTTTTGAAAATAGAATTGTACCTTTGCATACCCTTTTCGAAAAGGGTAGTCGGCATGTATTCAGTCTACATATCCGGCTCATTCTCAAGATGGGAGGGACGCACTCCTTAATTTCAAAAAATCAATATGACAAAGGCTGCAAACATCAATGAGTTAGAAAACAAAAAAATCAACAAACTCATCTGGCAGTACGCACTCCCGGCTATTGTAGGCACAATGGTCAATGCTTTGTATAACATCATCGACCGCATATACATTGGTCATGGTCCCGATTTGGGCGACCATGCCATCGGCGGATTGGGGATTGTGCTGCCTATTATGAATCTCACTGCCGCAGTAGGTATGCTGGTCGGAGCCGGTTCGGCGAGCCGTATATCTATCTGTTTGGGGAAAGGGGACAAAGAAACCGCCGAAAAAATAATCGGCAATTCTTTTCTGTTAACGATCCTGCTTACAGGAGGATTGTGTGCATTATTATTTATTTTTCTCGATCCTATTCTGCTTATGATAGGAGCTACACCCGAAACGTTTCCGTACGCAAAAGAATTTATGCAATATCTTTTGCCGGGAAATATATTTCTGACTATGTGCTTCAACTTCAACAGCATGATGCGTGCATCGGGCTATCCACGCAAGGCGATGTATACCATGCTTATAGGTGTTGTTGCAAACATTATCATCGCGCCCATTTTCATCTTTTGGTTAGAATGGGGAATCAAAGGTGCTGCCATCGCCACCGTTATCTCGATGTTTATCGGGCTGTGCTTTGTCATGCATCACTTTATGAACCAAAGCAGCATGCTGCGACTTCGCAAGCGTCATATTCGCCTCGATTCTAAAATTGTATGGGCTATTGCCAGCATCGGACTTTCGCCATTTTTCATTCAGGCGGCAGCATCGGCAGTCGTGGTCCTCATCAACATACGCCTAAAAGAGTTTGGCGGAAATGTAGCGATAGAAGCATTTGCTATTGCAAATACATTGGTTATGATTATTATCATGATTATGGTAGGACTGACACAAGGTATGCAGCCGATTGTCGGCTATAACTATGGTGCAAAAAATGTTGCACGCGTAAAAGAAGCATTGAACTATACGATCAAGATAGGGATAATCATCGGTTTGGTAGGCACTGCTATCGGAGTATTGCTCCCCGATATTATCGTCAAGCCGTTCAACCCATCGGCACCTTTGGCCGAAGAAACGACAAAGGCTTTGCGGATAATAACCGTTATGCTCCCTTTGGTCGGATTTCAAATTGTGGTAACCAATTTCTTCCAGAGTGTAGGTATGGCTGCGAAATCTATATTTCTGAGTCTTACACGCCAGTTTCTATTATTGATTCCCGCATTGTTCATCCTCCCTCAATATTTCGGATTGGATGGCGTATGGGGGTCGCTGCCTGCCGCTGACTTTATTTCAACAATGCTTACCGCTTTCTTGTTTATACTACAAATAAAGCAATTCAAGAAGATGGATGCCGCACAATCCTTAACTCCATAAATAAGATGATGACGAAACAAGATATATTCTCTCGATTCTCGGTATCCGAAAGCGAACTGACGCAAGTTATTAATGAAGCGTTGAAAAAAGGCGGAGACTATGCCGATCTCTTTTTCGAGCACACCCTCAGCAACAACATCTCGCTGCGAGATGGCGAGGTCAACCGCACGTCATCAAACATCGATTTTGGGGTGGGTATACGAGTCCTCGCCGGAGACCAGACCGGATATGCATATACCGAAACCACTGAGCCCGAAGATATGCTGCGGGCAGCACAAACAGCAGCAAGCATAGCTAATTCGACAACAATAATAGCTTCTCCGATACAAATCGAAGAAAAGTATTTCAAAAACTATTACAAGATACAGCGTCCTTGGATTGACGTTGCCGTAAGTGAAAAGAAAGACTTTGTACAACGACTCAACGATCGTATCTTCGAACTCGACAGCCGCGTAGTCAAAGCCTCCGTCAGCCTTAGCGATTCAACATCCTACATCCTGTTTTTCAATTCGGAAGGAATACTTACGTGGGATTATCGCCCGATGTGCGTTATGTATGCGTCATGCATCATGGAGCAAGATGGAAAGATTGAAAATGCGACTTCATCGCGAGCCTATCGCAAAGGCTTCGAATTTCTGAATGATGAAATAATAGAAGATCTTGCACAAAAGGCTGTCGGTAACGCCTCACTAATGTTCGAAGCCATAAAACCCAAAGGTGGCGAAATGCCGGTAGTGATGGGAGCAGGCGGATCGGGCATTCTACTTCACGAAGCTATCGGACACGCTTTTGAAGCCGACTTTAACAGAAAAAACACATCTATATTTTCCGATCAATTAGGGGAGAAAATATGTTCGGAACACATTAATGTTGTCGATGACGGAACAATAGAAAATGCCCGTGGCGCAATCAACTTCGACGACGAAGGCATCGAAAGTCAAAAGACATACATCGTAGAAGACGGAATATTGGAGAGCTATCTTCACGACCGCATAAGTGCCAAGCACTACGGTGTTGCACCTACCGGAAACGGTCGCCGCCAATCGTTCCGGCACGCACCCCTTCCTCGTATGAGAGTTACATATATGGAGAACGGAGATATGACGGAAGAGGATATAATATCAAGTGTGAAGCAAGGGGTATATGTCGATAACTTTACGAACGGACAGGTACAAATAGGAGCCGGAGACTTTACCTTCTTCGTAAAATCGGGCTACCTGATAGAGAACGGGAAATTGACTCGCCCGATAAAAGACATCAACATTATCGGTAATGGACCAGAGGCTCTTGCCGACATTTCGATGGTTGGCAACAATTTGAAAATAGATGAAGGCGCATGGACTTGCGGCAAGGATGGGCAAGGCATGCCGGTCGGACAAGGTCTACCATCCGTATTGGTGCGCAAATTGACTGTCGGAGGGGAGTGATCTCCCCCTATCTTACCACGAGAATGCTATCGACACGCCATCAGGATTGTTTTCGAAAGTCAACAGATAGGTGCTTGATTCTTCGTCCCAACAAGTATCTATATTAGCTTGTTCCTTTTTCGATACAAGAACCTTAGTTGGTTTCTGAGGAAGTCGTACACGCGAAATGTTCGTTGAATTTGCCGGGCTTTTAGCTACAAATGTATAGCTCGACTTTGTATCCACTTCTTCGTATACGCGCGATGCACCACAAAGCACCTTTGGCTTCTTCTTGCTGACATCTTGCAAATTATATAGATATGTTTGTTGCCCTACATTAACAATCTTTTCTTTCAATACAGGCAGGTTCTTATCAAACAAATCGATAAACAAGCCCGTTAGTTTCATCGGTTCTTCAGACACACTTTCATCCATCACGGCAGCGATGACGTATGGTCCTCGCTCTAAATATAGATTATTCTTAAATTCGATATTTTTTCCTTTCGTTGCTTGTGCATATGCTTGCGACACGACTTCAATGAATTGGCTGTCATTGGCTGCTTTCAAAACAAAGTTTTTGGGGTCTTCCCGAACTATGTACACAGCTCCTTTTCCGTATGAGTATTTTCCGCCAGCAGGTTTTTTAGACAATCCCATTCTCTCGAAAAGGTGCTCCGATGGACTTTCGTACATGTTGCCATCAGTATTCCACCATTCCATTACGGTTTGATATGGGTCTTGATCTTCCCCGCAATAAACAACCACGCCCCCTTTTTTTACCCATTCGGCAATATGATCGTGGAAGCGGCTCTCCAATGGTTTCATATTCGAATAAGAGATCATCAAGACTTTGATATCTTTCAATGCATTTTTGTAAGGAGTGTTCTCGATATGGATTATATCGACCGGCACACCGCGTTTCAACAAAGGGAATGTTTGCCCATAAAAACTTGCGAATTGCGGATCATCATATCCCGCATGGGTAGGATACCGTTGAAACATCATCGAGTTAGCCATCAAAACGCCAAAGCCATGTGTACCACTTACCTTATTTTCAGACTTCTGTATATCGTTCAGGCTATTTATCATTATATGCATCTGAGTAGAATAGTCTCGGGATATGCGTTCTTTTTCATTCGTTGCAGGGTTCAAGTACAAGCCTTGATAAATACGCTCGGGCCATGGCATTACCTCATAAGTATCTATCATCGGGTAGAGCAACTGTGCGGTAAATGTTGCCTGATAGTTTATTTTGTAATCGTCCCAATCTCTTGGCCAATCCTCTATCGGATCGGTAAGAAAATAAGTTTGCCGGCCTGTGGGTGCTGTCATCGACTGCATGCAGCCATATTCGAGAAACGCATTCTCAAAAACTCGCTCTTTCTGCACTCCGTTATAGAAAGTCGGCTCGCGGGATGTACCTGTCCACACCTGAGCTATATAACCATCAATACAATCCAGCGACGCAAGACTTGCCTCGGGGCTAACGATACGCCACGATGTATAGTTGATAAGTGAATGAGTCGGCACAAAGCATTTCACATCCAAGCCTTTGCTTTTTCCATATTCTTTGGCATATGTGAAAACTTTGTCGAGAGCATTATAATAGAGATGATATTTCAGCTTATTGGAAAGGTAAGTGTTTTCCGGAGATTCGTGCTGTGCTCGCCACGGAAAACCGTAATACTTCTGCCATTCTTCTTTGAAAGCCTCGCTATATCCGGCACGCATCCAAAACTCCGGCTCTTCGAGATGAATTACCGTAATACCGGCATCTATCGCCCGCTTCACTTGAGTTTCTTTAATATATTCGATAAAATTATCAGTGGGTACAACGTACGGCACGGTCGGTCCATGCCAGATAGTATCGCCATTTGCAGCTTTTTGTCCTTCGCGCATGCGATCTTCCGATCCGTCCCATTTTCCAAGAAAATAGTCTTGATATTCGCCCCAAGCAATGCCCGTCATAAATTGGAGGTTATATCCTCTCGACCTCCACGACTCAACTCTTTCTTCGAACGATCTGCCTGCTGTTCCATATATTATGGCAGCATCAGCTCTGTTATCCAAATCAGGATTCCACCTTGCTCCCGTCTGAAAGATAGTTTTATCTTCGACTATCCGTCTGTCTTTACTTCGATCGACTCCCTTACAGTCAACAAATAGAACGATGGCTATAAGTGCAACTATACATATAGAATTTCTATGCATGATATTAGCGATTAACTGATGTACAAGCAAATATAAAAAAAAGATGACAAAATCTGTCCTTTTGTCATCTTTATGTATTCAGATTATGTGTTTTCTCTTTATAAGAAAAACTATTCAGTCAATATTTTACCGATTCCTTCTGGACAATATTGGAAAAAAGTAAAACCTGTAAAAAACAAATTCCTTCAAATGCCTCCTTTTCTTTTTAGGAGGATTTGAAAGAATTTACATGGTAAAACTTCAACTTCGTAGTTGACAGTTTATTCAAGATTCAGTATAGGTTTGCGGTCTTGATCCAGTCCGCCTATCTTTCTAATTATTCGGCACTTTCTTGTGATGCAGTATCTTCTTCTGTTTCAAAGAATTTTCTGAATTCATCCAATGAGATTTCTTTTTCCTGCAAGCCCATTTTAGATTTCAATACGTCGATCACTTTGTTTTCAGTTGCTTTATCTAAAAGATTTCTTACAGTTTCTTCTTTCTTCAACAGATCATTTGCATAATTTTCAATCATTGCCTCAGGAAGTCCCATCATGCCATATTGGGCAAATTGAGATCTTGATATTTGTATCGCTAATGCTTTTACATCTTCATTGCCTACCTTGATTTCATTATCTTTAGCTATTTGCTCTTTTATCAGGTGAAATGTAAGGTCTTCAATAATTTTTGGATACTCAGCCTCCAATGCTGCTTCGTCACGATTCTTGTTTGTTGATAACAACCATTTTTTCAGGAATGCATCAGGGAACTCAAGTTTTCCGGCTTTCTTTTCAAGAACAGTTTTTGCATCTAACATAAATTTATAATCGCTATCCGGCGTAAATTGTTCTGCGATCAGGTCTTTTACCTTTGTTCTGAATTCTTCTTCAGTTTTCACAATCCCTTCACCAAACACTTTATCAAAAAACTCCTGGTTTAATTCTGCTTCTTTGTATCTTGTAACTTCAGTTACCTTAAATGAAAACTCAGGAGAAATCGTGCTCAAAGAGTCTTTTTCGATATGTAGCAACGAAGATATTTCAGCTTCGTTTCCTTCATAAGCTTTTGCCGGATTGAATACCACGATATCTTCAGGTTTGATTCCAATGAATTTTTCCTGCTCTTCTTTATCCTTTATATAAGATGGCATAACTACTCCGGCTTCGACGTTTATGCCGTTAGCCTTTGGTGCTCCACTTTCCAATTCCACGATCTCACCTTTGATCAGGTCGGTTGCGATAGCGCCTTCCTCTATTTTTTCATATTGACCATAATTTGCTTTATATGACGAAATTTGTTTCTCAACAGTTTCTTCATCTACCGCAATCTTATAGTAGTCAACTTTGTCTCTTTTTGTGATCGAAAGTTTTATTTCAGGAGCAAGTGCAACATCAAAGTAGAAATCGAAATCGCCTTCTGTTGCAAAATCAAGTGCCTGTTGTTTATCCATATTAGGAAGGGGTTCTCCCAATATATTCAATTTGTTTTCTTGAATGTATTTGTACAGATTATCATTTACAAGTTTTCCTACCTCATCGGCAAGAATAGATTTTCCATACATTTTTTTCACCATTCCGGCCGGAACGGTACCTGGACGAAATCCCGGTACATTCGCTTTGCGGCGAAATGTTTTTAATGCGTTGTTATAATTTTCTTGATAATCTTCTTTCGCAATGCTAATTTGTAATATTGCATTTACGTTATCAACATTTGTTAATGTTACATTCATATTTACAGGTAATTAATTGTTTCTTTATTCCAAAGATCTGTTTGTTGTCAGAGCCTTATCTTGTGCCTCTGAATTTAGAATTGCAAAAATAGCTTTATTCTTTCAAATCCCAAAGACTTAGACTGCATTATTCTATTATGGAATCATCTTTCATCGAAAATAAGAGGCGTCTTGTTTTGAGACACCTCCCGATTTCCGTTTATAAATAATGACGATTATAGTAATTCTATATCTGTGCGGTTTATTTTCACATCGCAATAGTGGCATCTCAGCTCTCGTTCGTTGTCCCTTACCTCAAAGCAGGTTTGCATCGGCTCGTTGTTGGTAATGCATTTGGGATTGCTGCATTTTGCTATGCCTTTGATTATGTGGGGTAGTTCGACACGTTTCTTCTCCACCACTTCGTAGTCTTTGATTATATTCAAAATTACCCGAGGGGCGATCAATGCGATTTTGTTAATCTCATCTTCGGCGAAGAATTTGTCGGCAATTTTTATAATACCCTTCTTGCCCATCTTTTTACTTTCCAAATTGCTGCCGATTGTAATCGGGTTGCCAAGCTTCTCCAATCCGAGTAGAGTAACAACATCGAAAACCCGTTCCGACGGGATATGGTCTATCGCTGTGCCATTGCATAGAGCAGCTACATGCAGTTCTTTTTTATTCTTTTCCATCTTTTTATTTTACTTCAATGTTTAACAAATCGCAGATAATAGCCTGACGAGTATACATGCCGTTGCGGGCTTGTTCGAAATAATATGCTTTCGGACTGTCGTCTACATCTTGCTGAATTTCGTTTACACGTGGCAGCGGGTGCAATATCCGC
>CALNCC010000023.1 GCA_937875275.1 uncultured Dysgonomonas sp.
TCTAATGTCTTTTCAAGTATTACACGTCAACGTGCAAAACTTGAAAAGACATTAGGTTCTATTCAAGATTTGACTCGCTTGCCTTCGGCTCTGTTCGTTATCGATGTAATGAAAGAACACATTGCCGTTAAAGAAGCAAAACGCCTTGGTATACCTGTATTTGGTATGGTTGATACCAACTCTAATCCGTCTGACATAGACTTCGTTATTCCGGCTAATGATGATGCATCTAAATCTATCGAAATGATCGTAGGTTATGTATGCGAAGCAATCAAAGAAGGATTGAACGAAAGAAAGATCGAAAAAGCTGACTCTGCAGCAGCTGAAGCCCAAGAAGGGGAAGACGCTCCACGCAAAGAACGCAAAAGAACTACAGCGAAAAAAGCTGTTGTAGAAAAAGATGATCAAGATGCAATGAATGCTGCTGTTGTAAGCAAATTTGCTAAAGACGAAGAATAATAAGATATAATGGCTAATAATTAACTCAAAGTTTGATATAAGCTGTTGAGTTGGTTATTAGCTTTTTTTGTTTCAGAAAATAATATAAAAATCAAATAGAATATGGCAGTTAGTATAGCAGATATCCAAAACTTGCGCAAAAGAACAGGTGCAGGTATGATGGATTGTAAAAAAGCATTAGAAGAATCAGCTGGCGATTATGATAAAGCGATAGAAATAATTCGTAAAAAAGGACAAGCTTTTGCCGCAAAACGTGGTGATCGTGAGGCTCTTGAAGGTTGTGTGCTTGGTGGAGTAAAAGATGGCTTTGCATCTCTTGTTGCACTGAAATGTGAAACAGACTTCGTTGCTATCAATGCAGAATTTATAGGTTTGACTCAAGATCTATTGAATGCAGCTTTGGAGAATCAAGTGAAATCGGTAGAAGACTTGAACAATACTGAAATAGGTGGTCGCAAAATAGTAGACTTAGTTACAGACAGAATGGGTATCACAGGCGAAAAAATGGAAATAGGTGTATATGAATCTATTTCAGCGCCTACTGTTGTTGCTTATGTTCACCCGGGTAACAGATTGGCAGCTATCGTAGGTTTCAACAAACCGAATGTAGATGCCGATGTAGCAAGAGACGTAGCAATGCAAATTGCAGCTATGAATCCTGTTTCTCTGACTGAAGCTGGTGTTTCGGAAGAAATCAAAGAAAGAGAAAAAAGTATAGCTAAAGAAAAAGCTCGCGAAGCTGGTAAGCCTGAAAACTTGCTTGATCGTATAGCAGAAGGTGCATTGACTAAGTTCTACAAAGAATTTACATTGCTTCAACAAGATTTCGTAAAGAATCCTAAATTGACAATTGCTCAATACTTACAGCAAGCTGACAAGGAACTTGAGGTTGTTGAATTTAAACGTTTTACATTGAATGCTGACTAATTAAGTCAATTTCAACGAAATATAAAAGTGCAATCTTAGTGTAGGTTGCACTTTTTTTTTATATTTGTTTCATGCGAATATTTTGTACCAAAACTTTGACACCAAACCATGAAAGCTTTTTTATCTATCTTCTTGTTTGCAATACTTATAGTGTCTTGTTGTGATTCTCGTCCAGTAATCAACTGTGAGACATATCAAGAAGCAATTGATCCCGATTCCACAGATTATTCTTCGGAATGGAATGGTGTAAAAGGGTTTAATGCATCCTTTGGCAGTACAAATATACGTTACGAAAAGAGTCGGGTACCTTTGGATAATGAACAGAAGATATCAGAATGGAGCGGAAGTGCATGGAAAGGAGAATGTCTTTCCGCAATGCTTCTTCTATGGTCTTCCGAGAAGGTGCAACAGATTGAGTGTGAGTTTTCTGACTTTGAAAGAGAGGATGGAAGAACTCTTGACTCAAATATTGCGAATGGATCATTTGTTCGGTATACAATATCCGATTCGTTTGGGCCCGGATGCGGTGATCGCGAGGATTTAGCACCAGTATTGGTCGCCGATGTATTAGATACGATTCCATGTATCGATATGGATGCAAAAACAACCCGACCTGTGTGGCTGAGTTTTAATATCCCTGCTGATGCTACTTCGGGTGTTTATAAAAGCACATTGAAGATATATGCAAAAAATCAAAGAACACAGACATTGAATGTTTCTATTGAGATTTTAGATCACACCTTGCCTCGCCCTCCAGATTGGAAATTTCATCTCGACTTGTGGCAACATCCAACAGCTGTCGCTCGTGTAAATGATGTGGAAGTATGGTCGGAAGAACATTGGGAATTATTGGAGAAGCCAATGGAAATGTTGGCAAATGCTGGTCAGAAGGTTATTACAGCAACGTTGAATAAAGAACCATGGAACAATCAATGTTATGACGCTTATGCAGATATGATTCTTTGGACGAAAACGGCTGATGGGGGGTGGAGGTACGATTATGCGGTCTTTGATAGGTGGGTGAGTATGATGATGGGATTAGGCGTAAAGAGTATGATTAACTGTTATTCTTTAGTTCCTTGGAATAACGAAATACATTATTATGACGAGACAGTCGGAGAACTAATTAATATAAGTGCAGTGCCCGGTTCGAATGAGTTTGTGGAGTTGTGGACTCCTTTTCTCAAAGATTTCAAAAGACATTTGAATGAAAAAGGTTGGCTGGAAATAACGAATATTGCTATGGATGAACGTGCTCCCGATGTAATGAAAGCTGCTTTGGGCTTATTGAAAGAGGTGGCTCCCGAGTTGGGTGTGGCATTGGCTGATAATAAGAAAAGTTATAGGGAATATCCTTGGCTGAAAGATATCTGTGTATCGTTTGGCTCTACATTCGATGAGGCAGACCTTCAATATCGGAAGGATAACAATCTGATAAGTACATATTACACCTATTGTGCAACAGAATTTCCGAATGTATTTACATTCTCTGACCCATCCGAAGCCGTTTATATTTCTTGGTATGCAATGGCCGGTGGATATGATGGTTATCTTCGCTGGGCGTATAACTCATGGAATGAAAATCCTTTGTTCGATTCTCGCTTTAGCACATGGGCAGCCGGCGATTCATTTATTGTGTATCCGGGTCGCAGTTCTATCCGATTTGAACGATTGAGAGAAGGAATACAGGATGCTGAGAAAATTCGGATATTAAGAGAGTTATTCATAAAGAACTCAGATACAGCAAAACTAAACGAGTTGAATGGCGAAGTGGCGAAGTTTAATATTCATGAAAAGCCGTCAGTACCTTGTGCCCAGATGATTGATAATGCAAAACGAGTTCTTGATAAATTGAGCCGATAATAAATATATGATTATGAAAAAAATGCATTTATTTTTGATACTGGCAATATGTGCCACTATTTTTAATTCGGGGAGCTATGCTCAGGTAATAAAGACGAAAGCACCTAAGCGATCAAAGGGGCAAACAGATGTGTTACAACTAAAATGCGATCCTATTCCTACCGTACGAATCGCCTTTATCGGATTAGGAATGCGTGGTCCGGGAGCCGTTGAACGGATGACACATATTCCGGGAGTTGAAATTGTCGCATTGTGTGATGTCGTAGACAACAATGTGAAGAAAGTGAATAAGATGCTCGAAGGCAAAGGTTTGCCACAAGCTAAAGAGTTTTTTGGAAACACTGAGATTTGGCGTGAAGTAACCGCTCTCTCTGATGTCGATTTGATATATATAGCAACAGATTGGAAAAGCCACGCTACTATTGCGGTGCAGGCCATGAAAGATGGAAAGCATGTTGCTATAGAAGTACCTGCAGCAATGAAAATGGAAGAAATATGGGAACTTATAAACACATCCGAAAAGACACGAAAACATTGTATGCAACTCGAAAATTGTGTCTATGACTTCTTTGAGCTAACTACATTAAACATGGTTCAACAAGGATTGTTGGGCGAAGTTATTCATGGCGAGGGCGCATATATACACGGTCTACAGCCATTTTGGAATAGTTATTGGGATGATTGGAGGATGAAATACAATAAAGAAAACAGAGGAGATGTTTATCCTACCCATGGATTAGGACCTGTATGTCAGGCTATGAATATTCACCGGGGAGATAAACTTAATTACTTGGTTGCCGTAGATACAAAGCCAATAGGTAACCCTCAGTTCTTGAAAGAGAAAAGGGGCGAAGTCGTTGAGGATTTCAGAAATGGAGATCATACTACAACCTTAATAAGTACAGAAAAAGGTAACTCGATCTTGATAGAACATAATGTAACTTCGCCACGTCCTTATAGCAGAATGTATCAATTGACGGGTACTAAGGGATTCGCTAATAAATATCCGGTGGAGGGCTACGCTCTGGATGGAGCCGAAATTAATCTTGCGGTTGCAGGGAATCATGAAAATCTGAATGCTCATAGTTTTGTTCCCAACGATGTGAAAATCGCCTTGATGCAACAGTATAAGCACCCGATAGTGAGAAATATAGAGGAGAAAGCAAAACAAGTAGGAGGACATGGAGGAATGGATTTTATAATGGACTATCGTTTAATATATTGTTTGCAAAACGGATTGCCTCTTGATATGGATGTCTATGACCTTGCCGAGTGGTGCTGCCTTATTCCTTTAACCCAGATATCATTGGATAATAAATCGGCATCAGTAGAGATTCCTGATTTTACACGTGGGGCATGGAATAACCTGGATGGATTAAAATTCGCGGAATAATCAATGACAAACGATACAGTCTTGAGAAAGGGAGGATTTTTCTTATCTTTGCCGTCATGAAAATCTGCTATCTTATACTTGCTCATGATAATTTCAAACATTTAGATCGACTGATTGCAGCTCTCAATGTTGATGACGTATCCTTTTTTATTCATATAGACAGAAAGACGGAAGAACAATATGAGTCTGATAAGGAAAATGTTGTAATTATCCCGGAACATTTTGATATTAGGTGGGGAGGTTACCAGATGATCGAAGCCTCTTTGGCTTTGATGAGGATGGCTACGAAACGTGTTGCTGACGCAGATTATTATATTTTGCTGAGTGGGGTAGATTATCCGATTCGCCCAAAGGCATTTCTGTACAAATTGCTTGAGCAGAAGAAAGAGTATATTGATATCCTTCTGATGCCTGCTCCAGCAAAGCCAATGAGTCGTTTTTATTATCGCTACTTCGAATATGACAGGCGAAACATAAAGTTATATAACCCCAAGTTTCTATTCGAGGTATTACTCAAGAAACTGAATGTGAGGAGAAATATCCCATTCAAACTGTATGCTGGGACACAATGGTTTGCCTTGACAAGGGAATGCCTATCATATATTCTTGACACTATCGAGAAGGAACCTTCTTATGAGAGATTCTTCAAATATTCTTTAGTCCCCGATGAATCATTTTTTCATACAATAATAGGAAATTCTCCATTCTTGCAAAATACCGAGACGGGTTTGGTATATACAGATTGGCATGTTCCTGTTCCGCCGGCAATTATAGAGGATAGACATGTTGATGTTTTAAAAAAGCAAGTGCGGTTTGATGATGAGTATGGTACACGTTATCCTTTTTTTGCTCGAAAATTTAATGATAAGAGTGTGATCGTTGATAGAATAAACTCGGATTTGAGAACAGATGGAGAAATTCTTACTGTACTTGAAAAAGAGCTAACAGGTCTTTGATGTAGCAGCGATCCATCTCATTGGGTCTGAGTATTTCCTCATTCCATATAATAAGATCGATATCTATTTTTACAATCCCCATTGCCTTATCTTTGGCTTTACGTCCCATCTTTACTTCTATGTCTTTAAGAGTCGCTACAATCTGCTCCTTATCGAGAGTAGTGTGGAAACGGGCTAATTGATTCAGGAAGTCGTTTTTATAATGGATTCCATAAGGTTTAGATATGGAGGTGGAAGAGTAGGATATACCACCGAAAAGGTTGTTGAGCATTGTGTGGCACAAACTCAAATTTGTTTCTTTGTTTTCGTTCGATCCGATACTAAGTATAACCTCATTCATAATAGCTGCAAATATACATTCTTGTTTGGAAATATCATTCTATCTTTGGCATAACAAAAAGATATCTTATGAAATTTATATGTATTATACCTGCCAGATATGCTTCAACTCGTTTCCCGGGTAAACCCCTCGCTGACATTGCGGGAAAAATAATGATCCAACGGGTGTATGAGCAAGCCCTAAAAGCCATTGACAATGTATGGGTAGCAACAGACGATTTTCGTATCTACGATGCCGTACAGTCTTTTGGTGGTAAAGCCGTGATGACAAGCGAAAATCATAAGAGTGGTACAGATCGTGTATACGAGGCTTATGAGAAGATAGGCGATGAGAGCGATGTTGTCATTAACATACAAGGTGATGAGCCGTTTATCCAGCAACAACAGATAGAGATACTCAAGGATTGTTTTGACAACAAGGATGTTCAGTTGGCAACCCTTGTTAAGCCATTTAGTAAGGAAGATGGATTTGATGCTCTTTTCAATGCCAATTCACCCAAGGTGGTGATTAATAAGAATAAAGAGGCTATTTATTTCAGCCGTTCCATAATTCCCTATGTCAGAGGTGTTGACCATACTAATTGGCTGAATAGTATTTTGTTTTATAAGCACATTGGGATGTATGCTTATCGTTCTGATATACTAAGAGAAATAGTGCAACTGCCTCAGTCGACACTTGAGTTGGCCGAATCTCTCGAGCAGCTGCGCTGGATAGAGAATGGGTATCGTATCAAGGTTGGCTTTACAGATATGGAAACAATTGGTATTGATACTCCGGAGGATTTAGATAAGGCTTTACAATTTTTGTTAAGAAGGGATTGTCATTAGTCTTGTGTAAGTGTTGTTAAAAGACTACTACATGAAAATGGGCTGAAAAGAGGAATCTCAAAATTACAAAAAAAGGTCCGGCCTTTGGTGTTGGCAGGACCTTTGTGTTTATTGTTCAAGTCCAGATTAATATCTGTAATGATCGGGTTTGAAAGGACCTTCAACAGGAACTCCGATATAGTCTGCCTGCTCTTTACTTAGTTTAGTCAGCTTAACTCCTATTTGCTCAAGATGCAAACGAGCAACCTCTTCATCAAGATGCTTAGGTAAACGGTATACATTAACCGGATAGTCGTTTTGCCACAATTCAATTTGGGCAAGAGTCTGATTTGTGAATGAGTTGCTCATCACAAATGATGGATGTCCGGTTGCGCAGCCAAGATTAACTAAACGTCCCTCAGCAAGCAGGAATATAGAATTACCTGTCGGGAATGTGTATTTATCAACCTGTGGCTTGATGTTTATATGCTTTACTCCACTGTAATTTACTAATTTATCTACTTGTATCTCATTATCGAAGTGTCCGATGTTACAAACAATAGCCTGATCTTTCATTGCAGCCATATGTTCGATGGTAATGATGTCTTTATTCCCTGTTGTGGTAACAAATATATTACCTTCCTTAACAGCATCTTCCATCGTGGTAACCTCGAAGCCTTCCATTGCAGCTTGTAACGCGCAGATAGGGTCAATCTCGGTAACTAATACACGAGCTCCATATGAACGTAAAGAATGCGCACAACCTTTACCTACATCTCCATATCCCGCAACGACAGCTACTTTACCGGCAATCATAACATCAGTAGCTCTCTTTATACCATCGGCCAACGATTCGCGGCATCCATATAGGTTGTCAAATTTAGATTTGGTAACAGAGTCGTTGACATTGATGGCAGGAATAAGTAGTTCTCCCCGCTCTTGCATTTGATAAAGGCGATGTACCCCTGTTGTCGTTTCTTCCGAAACGCCTTTCCATTCGGCTACAGTTCTGTGCCAACGTTGATTGTCTGTTTTCAGTATACGTGATAGAGTATCTAATATCACTTGTTCTTCGTGATTACCCCCTTTGCGGTCGATAGAAGAAGCGTCTTTCTCTGCTTTATATCCCCAATGGATAAGGAGGGTAGCATCGCCTCCGTCATCTACAATGAGGTTTGGACCTTTCCCCTCAGGGAATGATAGAGCCTGTTCGGTACACCACCAATACTCTTCGAGAGTTTCGCCTTTCCATGCAAATACAGGAATACCAGAAGCTGCAATTGCTGCTGCAGCATGATCCTGTGTGGAAAATATATTGCAGCTACACCAGCGAAGGTCTGCTCCAAGTTCTTTCAGAGTCTCGATTAATACTGCCGTCTGAATAGTCATATGGAGTGATCCCATAATTCGGACATCTTTCAATGGTTTCGATGCGCCATATTTCTTCCTTAAAGCCATCAAGCCCGGCATTTCGTGCTCTGCGATCTCTATTTCTTTTCGCCCAAAATCAGCAAGCGTAATGTCTGCGACAAGGTAGGGTAGGTTGGGTTGTAATGTAATAGCCATTTATTTATTACGTTATTTTATAAAAGTGATTATTTGTAAGTGATTTAATTATATAAAGTCGTCTCCGTATTTTAATTTGGCATCAGTAACAAAATGTTTGATCTGTTGTTCATCTTCCTTTTTACAGATAAGCAAAACATTATTAGATTCAGCCACAATATATCCATTCAATCCTTGTATGACAACCAGCTTGTCGCTCGGGGTAGCCACAATGTTCTCGGTACTCTCGAAGAACATGGTTTTGCTTGTTAATGTAGCATTTGCATTCTCGTCTTTATCGGAAAGATCATATAAAGATCCCCATGTGCCAAGATCAGACCATCCAAAGTCTGCGGCTTTGACATATACATTATTAGCCTTTTCCATGACTCCATAGTCTATGGATATATTAGGACAGAATGGGAAATTGTTATTTAGAAACGTTTCTTCTTCGGCTGTACCATATACTCCTATTCCGGAGTCGAATCGTGCAGCTATTTCCGGCAAATATTGGCGGAAAGCGTCAATTATTGAGTCTACATTCCATGCAAAAATACCTGAATTCCACAAGAACTCGCCACTTTCGTAAAAGACCTTAGCTAATTCTATATTCGGCTTTTCGGTAAATACTTTGACTTTTGTTATTCCATCCAGTTTTTCTTCATTCATTTGTATATATCCATATCCTGTTTCAGGCCTACTCGGGCGAATGCCTAAGGTCAATAGTACCGGATTCTTGCTGACGAAAGAGTACGCTCTTTCCATAACATTGATAAATTCATCTTCTTTCAAAATCAAATGATCCGATGGTGCAACAACAATGTTTGCATTCGAGTTTTTAGATTTTATGTGATACGATGCATAAGCAATGCAAGGTGCTGTGTTTCGACGCATAGGTTCTAACAAAATCTGATTGGGGCTCAATTCCGGAAGTTCTGACATTGTTAGTTCTGCGTAGTCTTTGTTTGTAACGATGTAAATGTTCTCGGTGGGTAGCACTTTGTTGAATCTTTCGAAGGTCATTCGTAAAAGCGATTGCCCCGTACCGAAGAAGTCAAGAAACTGTTTCGGCTTAGATTCTCTACTGAAAGGCCAAAATCGGCTTCCAATACCGCCTCCCATAATTACACAATAGTTGTTTTTGTTATTCATGCTATAACTTAGATTATATGATCCTATTCAAAAAGGAATGTGAATAAAATACTTGTTTATATAAAGCACACAAAGATATAAAAAAGAAGAAGATAACCTTTCTATAATTAACATATCTTGTTGACTTGAAAAAAAAGTTTATCAATAATGCTTGATATGTGAAAATAATGTTTACTTTTGCATCGCGATAAGCCCAGATGGCGGAATTGGTAGACGCGCTGGTCTCAAACACCAGTGGATTCACTTCCATGCCGGTTCGATTCCGGCTCTGGGTACGAGCAAAGCCTGATGGAGAAATCTGTCAGGCTTTTGTTTTTTATACTGATTACTTGTTATTAGTTCAGTTTACTTGTTTCTATGTCTTGTATAATCTCATCTGTAACGAAGGCTAATTTGTCTTGAATTTGCTTTGAAAGCTTATCCAAATCGTTAAAATTCGGATTTGCAATTAAAACTGTTTCTAATATAGAATATTGAGGTCGTGTCATTCTATTTTCATTCCACTTTGTCGATTTAAAGTATTCCCAATATTTTTCTCGAATTGGAATTGTCTGTCCTAACAACCAAACTTCAAACTGCATTTTTGTGTGGTTTAATATAAGTCCCATTTTTAATTTCCTTTTTTTTAAGAAGTCGTTTGAGTAATAGAAATATGTGTAGTCCATATAACCCTGAAAGAGATTGCCAAATGAATAGCTTTCTGAAAGGTTTTTTGACAAAGTTGTTCCAAGTCTTGTTACATACTTAACAAGTCCAATATACGCTTTTTGGACATCACCTATTTCTAATTGATCTTTATATGCAGCAACGTAATCATTTAATTTCTTGTTCATAAATTATCTATTTAGTTTATGTAAAGGTAATATTATGGCTTCGGTATCCACTCCCTCAATTCATAAATCAAGTCTAAATCTTCAAGAAATTGGTTTGAGAATAGAACGGTTAAGGGTAAAGGAAGTCCTATAATTAGCACTAGCTAACAGTGTTCCCTTGTTTTGCAGAGGCACAAATGGAGTGCAAATTCCAACCATACATGAAGAGGTAATGGTATATATGTCAAAAAAGATGTTTGCATTAACGAATACTTTTATATTCATCTATTAAATATAACCATTTTCTATACATCTTAATAATGCTTTATGCCAATTGCCATTTTTATCTATTTTCTCAAGACTTTGTTTATGATCTTCTATATATTGTATATACCATGAAATCATACCATCCCATTCCTGAATATTTCCTTTTTCATATAATCTCCATTGAATCTCATCTATCAAATAATTAGATTTTATAGAATTACTAACTTGAGATGTGGTTACTATATTCTCTGCAATATCTTTTCCTCCACGAGATATAGGAATTATATGGTCATAAGTTGGGAAGTATTCCCAATATGCAATATGGCAATCGGACATTTTCCAGTTTTTATGATATGGAAAAACTTCACTTCCTAATTCTTCGCTCATAATTCTCAATACATTAGGAAATATCAACTTCCGCCCAGTATATCTGTCAACAAACCCATCTCGAATAAAAATTTTAAGTTTCTCATAACAAGACATAGCCCTTTTATTATATTCTGTAAAAGAATAAGGATAGTTATTTTGTATTATTTCTTTTGCTAGCTCAATTTCTCCATTCAAGATTTTATCACATGAGTTCTTTATCGTATTTATCAAATCC
>CALNCC010000024.1 GCA_937875275.1 uncultured Dysgonomonas sp.
ATATTATTCATCGAAACATCGCTGAGTAAAGGAAAGAGTGGTAAACTTACTCTTACCGGCAATCTGGGCGAAGTGATGAAGGAGTCTGCGATGCTTGCAATGGAATACATCCGCTCACACAACGACTATTTAGGCATCAGCAGCGATGTGTTTGACAATTGGAATGTGCATGTACATGTACCCGAAGGAGCGATCCCGAAAGACGGACCGTCGGCAGGCATCACAATGGTTACGTCATTGGTATCGGCATTTACTCAACAAAAAGTAAAAGCTAATCTGGCTATGACGGGTGAGATCACATTGCGCGGTAAGGTGCTTCCTGTCGGAGGTATACGTGAAAAGATTCTTGCAGCCAAACGTGCCGGAATTAAAGAGATAATCTTGTGTAAAGAGAATAAAAAAGATATCGAAGAGATAAAGGAATTATACCTTAAGGGACTGATATTCCACTATGTAGGAGACATCAAGGATGTGCTTGAGATCGCTTTGCTAAAGGAAAAGATTAAATACCCCTTAGACTTGACAGTAAAAGAATCAAAATAAAAGACGTTATCATATAATGGCAACAGAGGCTGAACCGTAATCGATTCAGCCTCTATTTGTATATAACAATCTCGTTTTCTTATCAATCGAATATTGCTCTCACAATATCATTCCCGTTGGCAAAGATGAGTAGTCCGAAGAGAAGTACCATTCCCGTGATTTGTGCATATTCCATAAACTTTTCACTCGGCGGTCTACGAGTTATCATCTCGTAGAGCAGGAACATGATATGCCCTCCATCCAATGCCGGAATAGGCAGAATGTTCATGAACGCGAGCACCAAAGAAAGGAACGCCGTCATCGTCCAGAAGTGAAGCCAATCCCATTGAGCGGGGAACATATTACCTATCGCCCCAAAACCTCCGAGATTTTTAACGCCTTCTTTATTGAATACAAAGCGCATTTGTGCCACGTAAGCTTTTAGAGTATTCACACCTAAATCGACCCCTTTGGGGAAAGATGCGAAAAATCCGTAGTCATCGTGCTTATAGTCATCTTTCGACATGCCGGAAGACACGGTGAACCCTAATACGGCAGCACTGTCAACATAAGCTCGTGTCTCGGACACTTGTCCGGCACGTACATAAGATATCGTTACCGAGTCGTTTTTGTTTGTCTGTAATTCGGCGCGCAACTGGGCGAAAGAAGATATCGGTTTCTGATTAACGGCTACGAGGCTATCCCCTTTCATCAGTCCGGCTTTATCTGCCGCAGTTTCGGCAACAACACTGTCAACCTTTGCCGGAGTCCAAAACTCATATGGGGTATTTTTTGATGCGATAACCTCATCTCCAAAACCTTCAGGCATGGTTATCGTGCGCAATGCGCCTTCTCTTTGTACAATTACTTCCTCAGCATCGAGATATTGCATAAGTACATTCATGTCAAGCACACTGCCTCTCAGCACCAAGTCTTTTCCATCGGCACTGACAAGAACATCTCCGTCTCTGAATCCTGCATCTTTGGCTTCCTGCGAGAAAGTCATTCCGTTCTTCACATTCTTCAACGGTAAATAGCGGTCGCCCCATGTGAACACAACCATCGACAAAATAAAGATTGCCAATATAAAGTTGAATATTACTCCGGCAGCCATTATAATCAATCGTTGCCAAGCCGGTTTGATGCGGAACTCCCAAGGTTTGGCCGGTTGTGCCATCTGTTCCTTATCCATCGACTCGTCTATCATTCCCGCAAGCTTCACATATCCGCCCAAAGGCAACCATCCGATACCATATTCTGTATGGTTCTTCTTCGATTTGTACTTGAACAGCGAAAACCAAGGGTCGAAAAACAAATATGCTTTCTCTACTCTGACCTTAAATATACGAGCAAACAAGAAGTGCCCGAACTCGTGTACTGCAACCAGAATAGACAAGCTGAGTATCAGTTGTAATGCTTTTATGAAAAATGTTTCCATCAAATATTTTGGAATTTAGTGTTAATCACTAAAAGGTTACAAAGGTTACAAAGGTAACACAAGTAACGCATTTTTGAGATTCGTTTTGTTTTGTTACTTTTTTTGTTCTTATCTCCGCTATCAAATGATAAGCATTGCGTCTCCGTATGTTCCGAAACGATATCCTTCTTTCACAGCCTGTTTGTACAGATCCATTATCAGATCGTAACCGCCAAATGCAGCAGTCATCATCAATAATGTCGACTGAGGCAGATGAAAATTGGTTACCATAGAATCAGCAATTCCAAAATCGTAAGGAGGAAAGACAAATTTATTGGTCCACCCCAAGTTTGGTTTCAAATGACCATCCGTAGCCACAACAGTTTCTATGGCACGCATAGCCGAAGTACCTACCGCACACACACGATGTCCGGCATCTTTTGTTTTATTCACCAGATCGGCAGCCTCTTGAGTGATCTCTATTTGCTCCGAATCCATTTTGTGCTTGGTCAGGTCCTCCACATCTATATCGCGATAACTACCCAGTCCTGAGTGGAGAGTTATGAATGTAGAGTTAACTCCTTTTATTTCCATACGCTTCAGCAATTCGCGGCTAAAATGCAAACCTGCTGCCGGAGCAACAACCGCACCTTCGCTCCGCGCGAAAATGGTTTGATAACGTTCCTTATCCAATGGTTCTTCTGCACGTCCGAGATACTTCGGTATAGGAGTTTCGCCTAAGGCATAAAGCGCCGAACGAAATTCTTCTTGTGGTCCTTCGTATAAAAAGCGCAATGTACGTCCTCTCGATGTTGTATTGTCTATTACTTCGGCTACCATAGAATCATCGTCGCCGAAATACAGTTTATTTCCAATTCTTATTTTACGTGCCGGATCTACCAATACATCCCACAAGTGGAACTCTTCGTTGAGTTCGCGAAGCAAGAACACCTCAATCGTAGCACCTGTTTTTTCTTTATTACCAAACAAGCGTGCCGGAAAGACTTTCGTATCGTTGAATATGAAAATGTCTTTATCGTCGAAATAGTCCAATATATCTTTAAAAACCTTGTGCTCTATCTCGCCGGTCTTACGATTCACAACCATCAGTCGAGATTCATCTCTGTTCTTTACCGGATGAGTAGCGATCAACTTATCAGGGAGATCAAATTTAAATTGAGAAAGTTTCATACTTTATATTATGATTTTGTTTAATTACTTTTTAATTTTCAAGAATCAGTGCTTCCACAAATTCTTCGACCAAAGCTCCGTCGATACAATCATCGAGCGTTACTTCTCCTATTCTCGTCCTCTCCAAAGCGACAAGATGTCCTCCTGAGTTTAACGCCTTGCCTATATCGCGAGCCAAAGCTCTGATATATGTGCCTTTGCTGCACACGACACGTACCTTGATGGCTGGCAAATCGCACTCTAACAATTCTATTTCGTCGATAACCAACAATTTCGGTTTCAGATCAACTTCCTTGCCTTGTCGTGCCAATTCATATGCCCGTGTGCCATTTACTTTACATGCCGAGTAGTCGGGCGGAATCTGCTCTATCGCACCTATAAAATCCCGCAATCGGTCTTCAACCAGCTCTTTAGTTATATGCTCTACGGGGAAAGTCGCATCAACCTCTGTCTCCAGATCGAATGACGGGGTTGTTGCTCCTAACTTCACCGTTGCTATATACTCTTTCGTCTGATATTGAAACGATTCTATGAGCTTTGTTTTCTTTCCTGTACAGAGAATCATCACGCCGGTTGCCAATGGGTCTAATGTTCCGGCATGCCCGACTTTGAGTTTTTTTATCCCCAACTTGCGGCACAATTTGTTACGCAATTTCCGTACCAAAGTGAACGACGTCCAATGCAGGGGCTTATTGATGTACAGTATTTCTCCTTCTATAAAATCCATTAAAGAATAGTTAATTCATACCCGGCTAATATCAATGCAAGAATAGTTCCTCCGACCAATATACGATACCAGCCAAACAGCTTAAAGCCATATTTGGAAATGAAGCCGATGAAAAATTTAATTGCAAGCATTGCCACTACGAATGCTACAACATTGCCGACGATAAGCACCCCGATATTGTCAAGCAACACCTGAGATCCATCCGGAGACATTATCAGTTTCAATAATTTATATCCGGTTGCCGCTGCCATTGTGGGCACTGCAAGAAAGAATGAAAATTCAGCAGCATTTTTACGGGTCAATCCACGAGTCATCCCCCCTACTATTGTCGCCATCGAGCGAGACACCCCCGGTATCATAGCTATACACTGAAAGCAACCGATGATAAAGGCATTCTTGTTTGTCATCTCCTGGCTTTCTCGGGGTTTGTTGAACCATTTGTCGACAAAGAGCATAAACACGCCACCGATAACCAACATCACGGCTACCACTGTTACGCTTTCCAACATCTCATCGATAAGGTCGCTGAACAAGAATCCCAATATGGCAGCAGGAATGAATGCTACAAGCAGCTTCCAATAAAAATCGTATTTGTATAAGAGACGATTTATCCCTTGTTTCTCTTTCGGTATATCTTTGTTTACATTAAAGAATCGCTTCCAATAGAGCACTATAACTGACAGGATGGCTCCGAACTGAATGATTATGGTAAACGCTTTTACAAACTCATCACTTTTTACTCCTAAAAGGTTTTGTGCTATGATCATGTGTCCTGTCGACGAGACAGGTAAAAATTCTGTAAGTCCTTCAACTATTGCAATAATGATTGCTTCAAAAATACTCATTCGCTAATTTTGTATATATAAATTTATTGTTAATTAATCCTCTCTCTGCTTTCTTGGATACAATATTCCTACAATCATCATCAAAAATCCGAAGAAACAGGTTATAGGCGCTATCACAATTCGTCTTGTACTGAAAATGTCTTTTTCATATCCTCCCTCGATAGTTGATGCCGGACCTGTCATCAGAATAAACCCTAAAATGACGACTACCACTGATGCTATGCAAATGATATAGTTCATCTTTCCGAATGCAAAACTTTTTTTTTCCATACTATTATTTTTCTTATTTCTATGCGTGATACAATTTGTTTGTAGCCATCCTCAGATACTTATTCACAGCCGATATAGTCGCTAATACAGACAGCAGGATCCCCGACAAAACAACCATCACATACACGCCGATCAGCTCTTCGGGCTTCACTATCTGCAACAGATCAGGATAGTCTTGTGTAAAATAATATACAATGCCTGTTATCACTACATTGGCTATGATTGCAGCAATAATGCCGAAACAGGTCATTCGCCAGACAAATGGCTTACGGATAAATCCGTTTGTTGCACCCACCAGACGCATGGTATTGATTATAAAACGCCGGGAGTATATATTTAATTGTATTGTAATCCGAATTAGCGTAAAGGATATCAGCACCAATATGACGGCAAAGACCAATAGTACCGAACTTATTTTCGACAAGTTTGAGTTTGCCTGAGTTATATCATCGGTACTGTATACCACATCTGTTACTAAATTATATTTTTTAAGACTATTGATAACGAGACCTATACTATCCGAATTAACATATTGAGCTTTGATGAACACGTCAAAATAGCTGTTTGATGGATTGTAGCCCAACACCTCTTCGGGATCACGCCCCAAGTCCTCGATCAGTTTTTCTTTTATTTCGTCCTTGCTCACATATCTGACCGACTTCACATAAGGATTCTGCTCAAGGCTACGGCGCATTTCAGAGGCTCTTGTATCGGTCATACCATCCCCCAACTCGATAGAAACGCCCATATTCTCTTTCAGATAAGAAGTAAAGCCACGCCCTGTTAGCCCCACAAGGAATGTCATTCCGAGTAGAAACAGAACAAGAGTTATACTCATCGTAGTGATAACTCCTACTGAAAAGAAAGAAACGCTATTGAACCGTTGACGTTGAGGCATATAGTTATTTCAGATCAACAAAAAGTTTAACACCGGGGTACTTTACGCCCCAATTTGGTGCAAAGAAACAAAATAAATAGCCGTTAGAGCAATTTTTTATCTTTTTTAATAGTTGCTTTCCTGTATTATAAGAATGTACTTATTATATTTGTATGTAACCCCAATAAATTACTCTCATGAAAAGCATAAAAGCATTAGCTCTATTCGTTGTTTTGCTATCAATCTCATGCATATCGATAGCGCAGAACAAGGTTGTTGTAAAACCTATATGCAAATCGAACACGACGACGTTCTGTATCGATAAGCTTGAGCTATACGACGACAAAACCGTATTAGATTGCAGAATATACGACCCTAATGCCCGAGTAAGCCTATCTTCTCAAGTTCACCTGAAAGGCAAATCGGGAAAAACACACGAGCTTATCAAATGTGATGGCATTGATCTGGATGCGTCCTATGACCGTGAGAATCATCATAAATTCACACTAACTTTTCCCGCCTTAGATAAAGATGATGATATATTTCATCTTTACGAAAAGAAAGATGGATCAATTGGAGCCATATTGGAAAATATATATACATATACCCCCGAAGGTGTGGAACCATTTATATGTACTATAAAGGGAGAACTTGTGGGACTTCCCGACTGCAAGGTTATCAGTCTAACTCTTGGCGTAAGTAATCGCCATTTAGATAAATACATAATACCTGTTGTAAACGGCAGATTTGAATTCACAGAGCACTTCAATCATATGGAGGCGTATCAAATCGTTCCGCAGTCTGGCCTTAATCCCATGGGGAAGCGTCCAACAGCGCAATTTTCTCAATTATATGTAGAGCCGGGAGAAATCCACGTTGTATTGAACTCGAGAGAAACGGGTAAAGCCAATAAAATAATAAGGGCAAAAACAGGAGAAAATATAGAAAAGAAACCGATAGACTTAACCAGTTTGTTCGGAAGCGATACTTTGATTTTCAGAAATTATCCGGACATCTACAGAATGGAGCCGAAACGGGGTGTTGACATGGAACGCTCCAAGCCCACCGTATTAAATACGCCAAGAGAGCTCCTGTCGCAAGAGACTATCAAAAAGTTTGATTCGATAAGCAACAAGTGGGAGCGGAATGCTTTCCAGTCAGCAACCAACGACCGTTTGCTTGCTGAGGCCACCAAATTACAATCCTTACCGGGCTTTTACAATAGAGAAGGAGAAGCTATTGCAAAAGAATACGAAGAAGCAAACAAGCGTTGCAGAGAAAAAGAGTTCAAATACTTGACCGAAAACCCTTCAGTATACACATTAGATCATTTGTCAGGCAAGATTTTCGGGCTTCGCGTTCAATATCCGGCAGCATATAAATATGCATTTCATGAATTTGAAGGGAAACGCTACATGACAGATATTTTTCCTGTTGTATCAAAAGAAGAGGCAGCTGAACAAATAAACAGATATGCTGAAATTTTCGAAACCGTTTATAAGCCCTTATATCCTCACCACCCATACACAAAAACGATAGAATGGCAGTTGCTACAACTCAAAAAGACGGAGGCTCTATAAAAACCAACAGAAGAGAATATCTTCCTTGAAAAGTTCAGCAATACCCTCTCCATACCGACATTTTTACAGAAGCCACGTTATTGTTCTCTTTTTTTTATGTAAGTTTGGTAGAATATAAATCAATACCATAAAAATAATTTCACATGATGACAAAATCCGGATTAAATCCATCCGACTACACAGGAACTGTGGATGGCAAAGAAGTTAAGATGTTCGTTTTAGCAAACAAAAATGGAGTAGAGGTTACTTTTATAAATTATGGAGCAAAGATAGTTTCGCTATTAGTTCCCGACAAGAATGGGCAACTAACAGACGTAGTGCAAGGACACAGCAGCCTGAAAGGCTATTTAGAGGCAGAGGAACCTACATTCGGAGCTGTCTGCGGACGTGTAGCCAATCGCATCGCGAAAGGGAAATTCACACTTGAAGGGGCTGACTATCAGCTCGCCATAAACAATGGACCAAACAGTCTGCATGGAGGAAAAAAAGGGTTTCATTTCGTCGCTTGGGATGCGGAGCAAATTGATTCGCAAACAGTCAAGTTCACATATTTATCTAAAGATGGAGAAGAGAACTATCCGGGAAATCTGACTGCATCTGTAACGTATCATCTGACAGAGGATAATGCTTTGGATACCAAATACGAAGCCACTACCGACAAGACGACTATAGTGAATCTTACTAACCACTCCTATTTCAACCTTTCGGGTGATGCCGACAAAGATGCTACTGACCATATTTTGGTTGTTGACGCAAAAGAATATCTACCCGTAGATGAGACTTCGATACCATTAGGTAAGCCCGCCACTGTAAAAGGAACTCCGTTCGATTTCCTTTCTCCTCATGCAATAGGCGATGAAATCAATGCCGACTTCGATCAAATTCGCATCGGAAAAGGTTACGACCACTGCTTTGTTTTGGACAAGAAAGATGGAGAATATGCTTTCGCTGCGGAATGCACTTCGCCGAAGACGGGTATCTGCATGACAATACACACATCCGAACCCGGAGTGCAAATGTATACTGCAAACTGGTTGCCGGGAGTGCAAGTTTCAAAATATGGGAATAAATATCCTGAACGCAGTTCGGTGTGCTTCGAGACTCAGCATTTCCCCGATAGCATCAATCAACCGGACTATCCGAGTGTTGTTTTAAAACCTGAAGAGAAATTCGAAAGTAGAACGACATTCAGCTTCTCGGTCAAATAATATATCTTTATGGATAATTAGCCCTATATCGTTTAGGACTAATTATCCATAATCTACTACCTATTTGTTTTTGCTCAGATTAGCAATGCTTTCTTTTATAGTTTGCATTTTGCTTTCTGCATCTGCTTTCTTTCTACGCTCAACATCTACGATTTCGGGTTTGGCATTTGCAACAAACCGTTCGTTGCCAAGTTTCTTCATCACTGAATTTAAGAAGCCTTCGAGATATGTCAACTCTTCGGTAAGTTTCGCTAACTCTTCCTCTATATTGATGTTATTTCCTAATGGTACACTAAATTCGGTTGTGCCGACAAGGAATGATACCGCAGTAGCTTCTTTTTCCGATACCGATTTTATCTCTGGCAAATTAGCCATTTTAGCTATAACACTGTTGTATGTCGTATCATATTCTCCGGTAATATTCAGCTCTAATGGTTCTTTATTCGCTATATTTTTTTCTAAGCGAATAGTACGTACTCCGGCTATTATTTCTTTGACTCTGTCGAAGTCGCTTAACAGTTTCCCGTCAAAATCTTTGTTGGAAGGCATAGCTGTAACCATGATGCTTTCTCCGTCTTTTCTTTCTGCCAATGTTTGCCATAGCTCTTCGGTAATAAACGGCATGAATGGATGAAGAAGACGCAACAATGAATCGAGTAGGCCAAGCGTTTCGTTCAGCGTCTTGGCGTCTATCGGCTGTTGATATGCCGGTTTAATCATTTCAAGATACCAAGAAGAAAATTCATCCCAAAATAGTTTGTAAACAACCATCAAGGATTCTGACAGTTTATATTTACCAAACAAATCTTCCAATTCGGCAACAGTCTTTGCCAACACATTGTTGAACCACTCAATTGCAATTCTCGAAGATTCCGGTTGCTCTATATCATTATCCACTTGCCATCCTTTAATCAGACGGAAAGCATTCCATATCTTATTATTGAAATTACGCCCTTGCTCGCATAAGCCTTCGTCGAAAGGCAGGTCGTTTCCGGCAGGGGAAGTCAACAACATACCCATGCGCACACCATCTGCACCGTAAACGTTCATCAGATCGATAGGGTCGGGTGAATTACCAAGAGATTTGGACATCTTACGCCCCTGTTTATCACGTACTATACCCGTAAAATAGACATTGTAGAAGCAAGGTGTTTTTCGGTATTCATATCCAGCCATAATCATACGTGCCACCCAGAAGAAGATAATTTCCGGAGCTGTTACCAAATCATTAGTTGGATAATAGTAGTTGATCTCCTCATTATCGGGATTGTTGATGCCGTCAAAAACGGAGATAGGCCACAACCATGACGAGAACCAAGTGTCGAGGCAATCTTCATCTTGTCTCAAATCAGTTATTTGCAGATTACTATTGCCTGTTTTCTCGCGAGCGAGAGTAAGAGCCTCCTCGTCAGTAAGAGCAATTACGAAGCCACCTTCGGGAAGATAATAAGCCGGAATACGATGCCCCCACCACAATTGACGGCTGATATTCCAATCCTTAATATTCTCCATCCAATGACGATACGTATTCTTAAATTTAGCAGGATGGAATTTTATGGTATCATTTTCTACCGCTTCGAGTGCCGGCTTTGCCAAATCTTGCATCTTCAAGAACCATTGCATCGAAAGTTTGGGCTCGATAGGAACACTTGTACGTTCCGAATATCCTACTTTATTGGTATATGCTTCTGCTTTGTCTAAAAGACCGGCATCCTTCAGGTCTTGCTCTATTTTCTTACGCACCTCGAAGCGATCCATTCCTTGATATTGGAGTCCATGCTCATTCAATGTTCCGTTATCATTCAAAACATCAATGCTTTCGAGATTATATTTTTCGCCCAAGATGTAGTCATTAACATCGTGAGCCGGAGTAACTTTTAATACTCCTGTTCCGAACTCTATGTCTACATATTCATCTTCGATTATTGGTACTTCGCGATTAGCTATTGGCACAATCACTTTTTTCCCTTTCAGATGATTTGTTTTCGGATTATCCGGATTGATGAATACCGCCACGTCTCCAAAAATAGTTTCAGGACGCGTAGTGGCAATAATCGCATAATTGTCTTCTCCGACAATTTTATATTTTAGGTAATATAATTTACCATGCTCTTCTTTGTGAATAACCTCTTCGTCAGAAATGGCTGTCATCGCCTGTGGGTCCCAATTTACCATGCGCACACCGCGATATATCAACCCTTTATTGTAAAGATCAACAAAAACTTTCAGCACACTCTCTGAACGTTTCTCATCCATCGTGAAAGCCGTGCGATCCCAGTCACAAGACGCACCCAGTTTTTTCAACTGTTCGAGGATGATACCACCATGTTTATGTGTCCATTCCCAAGCATGTTCAAGGAATTTTTCACGGCTAAGATCATTCTTATTGATTCCTTCGGCAGCAAGTTTAGATACTACTTTCGCTTCGGTTGCGATAGATGCATGGTCGGTTCCGGGAACCCAGCAAGCATTCTTTCCCATCATGCGGGCACGACGAACAAGAATATCCTGTATCGTATTGTTCAACATATGTCCCATGTGCAGTACTCCCGTAACATTCGGTGGCGGTATGACGACGGTGAATGGCTCACGACTATCAGGTTCGGAATGGAAAAACTTATTATCCATCCAATACTTATACCATTTGTCTTCTACCTCCGAGGGGTTGTATTTGCTTGCGATTTCCATATTTTCTTCAATACTAAAAGTTGAACGACAAAAGTAATAAAATGTTTAGAACATTTGAATATACTTGAGTAGCAATAATCTCAAAATCCCCAATTGATATAAAATAAGATAATGATCTATATAGCCATAAAAAAACAAAAGCACCGACTATCTTAATGATAATCGGTGCTTGTTCTCGCTTGCGCGTTGTTGTAAAAAACGGCGGCGACCTACTCTCCCACAATATTGCAGTACCATCGGCGCCTGGCGGGCTTAACTTCTCTGTTCGGAATGGTTAGA